>CAJJTI010000134.1 GCA_905194705.1 uncultured Solobacterium sp.
CTAAGAAACCCTTTATTTATCGCATTTCTTAGGTCCACTGTGCAAATTAGTTATTAAAAACAAAAAGACATGTATTTTTGGACATTTCTAGCCAATTTACATGTCATTTTCAGTTTATTGTAGCTCTAATTGTTTTGATGATTTTCAAGAATAACTTGTTTGTAAGAGAAGTCTTTTTCAGTTAAACCATAATCGTCATATTCAATTTCACCAATTTGATTGTCATATGGATCACTTCTTAAATATTTTTTAGCAGGTTCAAATTCATTACAAATATCATTATTTGCGACCATACGGAATGGGTCTATGTTACCAAAATAGAAATCATGTAATTCTTTTCTATTTGCTCTAAATGCTGAACCACCAAAACTAGGATCAGCGAATAGCCATCCATAAGGTTCTACATAAAACATTGCCCAATCATGACAACCAATATCATATGGAGTTGTATATAAGCCACTTTGGAAATGTGCAGGTATACCTGTTACTCTACATAATGTAATAAATAATAGTGCCTGTACGCCACAATCTCCTTTTAAAGATGCTCCAACATAATCGGGAATATATGGTAAAGCAACATATTTTCTCATAAATGAATAAGTTACTTTAGTGGTACAGTAATCGTAAAAGTTTCTAGCAATTTTTAAAGGATCTGTTTCATTACCTTTAAGTTCTTTTGCTAAAGCTTTAATAAGCGGTGTAAAAACAATTGCAGGATTTTTTTCGCATGTATATTCTTTGAAGTTGTTGGAATCTTTACCACAAGTCAAAAGATTATATTTACTAGTGCTGTCATATTCATATTCGACAAAGAATGGATGGTTTTCTTCCATTACTTCTTCAAAATAAATGGTTCTGCTGTTAGCATTACTTATGAAAGTGACAGGACTGTTTGTATGGTCTAGTATTTTGATATTTTCAATATTGATACAGTTACTAGGAATTGGTAAATGTACATGTACTTTTTTGTTAGGTATAAAAGCATCATCATGAATTTGAATAGAACTTTTAACATGGTAGTGGTAAGAGTTATATCCTTTTTGTTTCATTACAGACATATTTTTTTCTAATAATTTGAAGTTTTCATCTGTTTTAGCAATACCACATCTTTTAGCAATATCAGGATACACTTTTTTCATTGTGCTGAAGAAACGATTGAATAAATGAATTTCTCCATCAACATAAATCCAATCCACTTTTTCGGTATCAATCCACTCATTGAATTCTTCTTCACTGAAATCTTTGATTTCTTTTTGGATAATTTCTAGGGCCTCTGAAACAGAATAAGGGTATTCCCGTGGTAATTCTTTTAAAACAAGTTTTTCAAATGCAAGACGCTCTTTCATGCAGGTTGCAGTTTTGTCACTTTGCAAATGCATATCAATTAAACGGATTGCACGCTTGAAGTCACCATGATATTTAGCTTTTTTAATGTCTTCAGGAAGACTGATGCATAAAGAATTAAATGTATTTTTCATAAATTACTCGATTTCTATAGACATATAAGGAGTATGGTCTATTTCATAAATAGTGAAATTTGAATCATCTAATATAGCGTATGTTCTTGGATGATTTTCTTTAGGTAAAGAAATAGATCCTGGATTTAATAAATAAACGCCATTTTCATTTGTATATGCTGTTGGAATATGTGTATGACCTGATAGAAAGATATTGCTAGGTTCAAGAGGTGGTAATTTATCCGGTGAATAAATATGGCCATGACTCATGCATACTTTATGTTTTGGATTTAAATAAAAATAATTTGTTGTACTAAGTATTGGAAAACCTAATACCATTTCATCAACTTCGCCATCACAATTTCCACGTACAGTAATAATATTAGGAATTAAAGATTTAATGATTTCAATTACTTTTTTAGGTGCATAATCACTTGGTAAATCATTTCTTGGACCATGATACAGAATATCACCTAAGCATAGAATAGCGTCTGCTTGATGATATTTGAAACTTTCTTTTAAAATTTCTGCACCACTTAATGAACCGTGGATGTCAGATACAACTAGATATTTCATTAGTTACGTACTCCTTCTCTATAAGAACATTTTAGACGAACTAAATTACTTTTCAATGTATAATAATTTTGTAATTCGCTGTATCAAACGAACGGCAGAAGGAAAATATATGGAAAAGAAAAAATGTGTTGTGATTGGTGTAACAGGTGGCATAGCAATTTATAAAATATGTTCACTTGTTTCAAGCTTGAAAAAGCAAAATTATGAAGTAATTGTCTTAATGACAGAAGCTGCACAAAAATTTGTAACACCTCTTACTTTTCAAACATTAAGTGGAAGTAGAGTGGTTACAGATATGTTTTCAGTAGATTATGAACCAGATGTTCATCATATTTCTATTGCGAAGAAAGCAGATGTTTTTGTGATTGCTCCAGCAAGTGCGAATACGATTGCAAAAATTGCAAATGGTCTTGCGGATAATATGTTAACAACTACTTTTTTAGCAAGTCACTGTTCTAAACTAATTGTTCCAGCAATGAATACTGGGATGTTAGAAAATGAAGTGACACAAGAAAACATTCGAAAGTGCAGACAACTTGGAATACATATTTTAGACAGTGATTCTGGGTATTTAGCTTGTGGCGACACAGGAAAAGGTAGAATGCCAGAAGCTTTTGAAATTGAAGATAAAATCAAAGAAATCTTAGAAGAAGATAAATTTTTAAAAGGTAAAAAAGTATTAATTACAGCTGGTCCTACACAAGAAGCGATTGATCCCGTACGTTATATTACAAATCATAGTACAGGAAAAATGGGCTATGCTTTAGCAAAGATGGCTAGAAACTTTGGAGCAGAAGTTACTTTAGTTACAGGACAAACAAATTTAGAAGCGATTAAAAACGTTAATACTATTCAAGTAACAAGCGCTAAAGATATGGCAGAAGCTGTATTTATGCATAACAAGGAAAGCGATATTATGATTTTATCTGCTGCTGTAGCAGACTATACACCAAAAGAAGTTGCTGAAAATAAAATTCATAAAAGTGGTGAAGGAATGAACCTTGAATTAACAAAGACAACAGATATATTAGCCACTATTGGAAAAGAGAAAAAAGAAAATCAAGTAATTATTGGCTTTGCAATGGAAACCGAAAATCTATTAGAATCAGCGAAGAAAAAACTGGAAAAGAAAAACTGTGATTATATCGTTGCCAATAATCTCAAAGAAAAAGGAGCTGGCTTTGCTCATGATACAAATAAAGTGACAATTATTTCTAAAGATGAAATGAAAGAGCTACCTTTATTATCAAAGGAAGAAACTGCTTCAGAGATATTAAAATATGTCGTAAAGGGGAAATAAGATGATTTTAACAGTAGATATTGGAAATACAAATATATCAATGGGATTTGTAGATGAAGGAAAAATCATTTCTACATTCCGTTTAACAACAAAATCTCCTAGAACAAGTGATGAATTTGTTATCGCTCTTTCTTCTTTCTTTACTACTGCAGAAGTAATGAAACATCAAGTTGAGGATGTCATTATTTCTAGTGTAGTACCGCAAATTATGTATACATTTACGTCTGCGATATTTAAGTATCTAAAAAAAGAACCAATAATTATTGGCCCAGGTATAAAAACAGGGATTAAGATTCATACAGAAAATCCAAAGGAAGTTGGTGCGGATAGAATTGTAGATGTTGTTGCAGGATACAATCGTTATAAATCTTCATGCATTGTTGTAGATTTTGGTACTGCTACAACGTTTGACTACATATCAAAAGATGCTGAATTTAAATATTGCATTATTATGCCAGGCTTAGGAATCAGTACTAACGCATTAACAAGCCAGGCAGCAAAATTACCTAATATTGAAATTAAAAAACCGGATTCTATTTTGGGTACAAATACAATACAAGGTATGCAGGCGGGTATTGTGTATGGTTATATTGGGGCTGTGGAATATGTAATCAAAACAATGAAAAAAGAATTGAATGATCTAGATTGTCCAGTTATTGCAACAGGTGGCTTAGGAAGAATTATCGCGTCAGAAACAGAAGCAATTCACGAATATGATCCTGATATAGCTTATAAAGGAATGTGGCAATTATATCAACTAAATAAAGAAGTGGCATAGACCACTTTTTATCTTTTACTATTTATAAAATGTAGTAAATAACAGCCATGAATAAAGCCCCAAATGTAGCTCCACCTAAATGAGCTTTCCAAGAAACACCAGGCATAAAGTTCAAAGATACATTTAAAATAATCGTAATTAAAAGAGATGTATTATGTGTAATACCACCAATTCCATATAATAGATAGATAAAAATAAGTTCAGTAGCTAATAAGCCATATATTCCAGAGGACAGTCCACCACTGATTGTATAATCATTACCAATGAGTGCTTGAAACACGTTACCCAGGATAATTGAACCAACTAATAATATGGCATAAGGTATATGTCCTAATATGTATTCTAAAGATGTTCCTAAATAGTACATGCAGTATAGATTCATAAATAAATGATAAAAAGACACATGTACAAAACCGGCAGTAAGAAAACGATAACTTTGTTTTAATCCACCATAATAAGGTGTTTGTAAAGCACCAGCATCAATTAAGGCTAAATCAGGGCTTTCTTTTTTCTTTAAATCATTTAAACGGATGTAGTTTAATATTGCAAGCAAGATAGTAATATAAGTAACTAATGGCATGTTTTTTCTCCTAATATGTGCATTATAACATCAGATATCTGTTATGATTATAAGATAATCGAAAGAGGTAACTTACTTATGTTTACGATAAATGATCTTAGACGCTATTGTGATGAGAAAAGACTAAATAAAATTGAAAAATGTTTTCGTAATGAAGAAGTATATGGATATACATATGATGATACTGATTATCCAACAATCACAATTACGGGAGATGTTTATGATATAAAAAATGAATTTCTAGCAGAAGATATTCATATTGTGATTGATTACGAGAAAGGTATTATTAAAAAAGGATATTGTGATTGCAGATATATTCGTGAAAATAGAAGGGTTTGTGATCATCTTCTTTTATTAGTTTATGCCTTCTTATTCGATATTGAAAATGGGGACATACAAGTTGGACCAAATAATAGAAAAACCGATTATGTTTTATCACAGTATTTAAAAGATTATTTAAATACCTACGAAATAGAAGAAAAAATACCTGATAAAAGTGGCACAATAACAATTAAACCAGAAATACAAGTTTCAGATTATAATACAGACTATAATGGGGATTATTATGTATCGGCAAGCTTTTTGATTGGAAGAGCTAATAGAAAATCATATGTTATTAAAAATATTTCGGAATTTCAAAATATACACTTTATTCTTACATTGACAAACAACAGG
>CAJJTI010000135.1 GCA_905194705.1 uncultured Solobacterium sp.
CTTTTTTTATTTGTTTGTGTACACTTTTCACTGACTAAAATAAAGGGAAAGTTTTTTCTTGAAACTTTTTCCCCTCCCATGACAATATACTTGTGAAAGATGTCTTTTGAGCAAAAGAAAGGAAGATTCATCAAACTCTTGTTTTGTCACATGAATCTTCCTTTCTTTTAAAAAAAGCCGAAGTATCCCCGCTTCGGCAACTTTTTTAGCAATCGGACATTGTTAAAATGGAATAAACATCATAACCTTCTAATGTTTTTCTTCCTGGTAATCCTTCTAATTCAATAATACATGCTATACCAGCCACAACACCACCTAATCTTTCGATTAGTTTAGCTGTTGCTTTAGCACTTCCACCTGTCGCAAGCAAATCATCAATGATAAGTACTCTTTGACCTGGCTTAATGGAATCAACATGCATACATAATTCGTTTGTGCCATATTCAAGTGAATATGTTTCAGAAATTGTTTCGCGTGGTAATTTTCCTGGTTTTCTAACTGGAATAAAACCAATACCTAATTCAACAGATACTGGACAACCGAAAATAAATCCTCTTGATTCTGGACCAGCAATCATATCAGCGTTAACTTTCTTAGCAAATTCTGCTAGTAAAGTAGTTGCTTCTTTGAATGCTTCTGGATGATTTACAATTGGTGTTACATCTCTGAAGACGATTCCTTCTTTTGGAAATCCTGGAATTGATGCGATATATTTTGTTAAATCTACTGACATAGTTAGTCTCCTTCTATGTTTATGAACTTATTTATTATACAATGAATTTAGTCAATTTCTAGGCTATCTATTAATATCTGAGGTGTTTTTATTCCTCTGAAAGAGTTTATATTGAATGTTCCAACCACAAAAGAAGGTTCTTCCACTTCTTCTATTTTCTGATATTTGAATAAAACACCATCCACATGATTCAAAAATGTGTATTTTGTTACTTTCTCATAATTTATTTTTTTGACAATTTCAGGTTGTTTTAATGCAAATTCAAGTTTACCTATTTCTTTTGGTACAGGTTTTAAATGATTTAAATCTTCTATCGCCTCAACTGTAATATTTAAGGGATTAACTAAGATTGTATCTTGTTTTGCTTCTTTTGGTTCTAAATGTAAAGAAACATATTTAGAGATAATTTTGTTTTTAAAATTTTCTAAATCTTCCTTATGGATACTTAAACCAACGGCCATTTCATGACCACCAAATTGTGTTAATTCTTCAAAATCTTTAAAAAATTCAAACATATTAAAGCCTGGAATACTTCTGCCACTGCCTTTAATGCTGTCTTCACTTCTTGTTAATATCACCCATGGCTTAGCATGACTATTTGCGATTCTTCCTGCCACAAGTCCAGCAATACCTTCTTCAAAACTTTCATCATATAAAACTAGTATTGGTGAATCATCTATCATTTCTTCTGCTTTCTGTACCATTAAAGTAGATTGTCTTTTTCTTGATTCATTTACTTTATTTAATGAAGCACTGTAAGAAGAAATAGATTTCAAGTTGTTAGATAATAGAAATGGAACTAATGTGTTTACATTAGAATTATCTTTCATTCTTGCAATGCTGTTTAACTTAGGCACAACTTGAAATGCTAAGGCAGTTTCATCTATTTCTATATCTTTTCTTAATAGTGATGAAACTGATGGCAAGACTCCTTTTTGGATGAGTTTAATACCCTTCTGGATAATAATTCTTGTTTCTAACCAGTATGGCATAACATCACCAATTAAAGCTATTGCAGCTAAAGCAATATGTGTTTCATTTTCACCGACCAAATTTAATGCCAATTCTAAAGCTACACCTGCACCTGATAAATACTTAAATCTTTCTTCCATATAAAGAGGATGAACAACAATATCTGCAGGTACTTCTTCATCAATCTGGTGATGATCTGTAACGATAATATCTATCCCAAGTTCTTTTGCTTTTCGAATCGCATCAAAGGCTTTAACACCATTATCTACCGTAATAATCAAGCTGTATCCTTTTGCATGAGCAAGTTCAACAGTATGACTTGATAACCCATAGCCTTCTTTAAAGCGGTCTGGAATATAATAGCCATTCTCTATTTGTAATTTATCTAACACATCTTTCATGATAGCCGTGGAACATATGCCATCTGTATCATAGTCACCACCAACAAATACTTTTTCGTGATTTTCTTTTGCCTGTAATATTCTTTTGCAGGCTTCTTTTACGCACTTTGCATTACTTTTTGTCAAAGTATCACTATGTGTTAATAATTCTTGAATCTGACTGTCATTTAAATTTGCTTTCGTTAATACTTTTGCAACAAGAGAAGAAAGATGATATTTTGAAGCAATTTCTTGTTCATTGATATCTAATATTTGATACTTCACTATTCTGCTACCAACTTTCTAAAATAATCACCACGTACTTCAAAGTTTTTAAAATGGTCATAGGAAGAAGCTGCTGGTGATAATAAACAAACGGAGTCTTTTTTTGCAACCTTTTTGGCTAAAGCTGTTGCTTCATCAAGATTTTCCACTTCATACAATCCTTCTCTAACAAGACCTTTTTCTTTCATTTCCTGATGTATTCTTTTTCCTGTAGCATACATAAAGATAACTTGAAGATCCTTTTTTGCATATAAAGTTTCTTCCAATTTATCGTAAACAATTCCTCTATCATTTCCACCTATTAAAATAACTGAAGTTTCAGGATATGTTTCTAGTGCTTTTATTGCTGTTTCGCCAATTGTTGAAATAGAGTCATTGATATATGTAACAGAGTTAAATGTACCAATATTTTCTAAACGATGTTTTAAAGGAACAAATTCTTTAACTGCTTCTAAATAATTTTCATCACTTACCTGATATAAATTAGCTATTTCATAAGCTACAGCCAGGTTTTGATAATTGTGTTCACCATGTAATGCACAATCTTTAATTTCAATCTCTTTATTAGCAGCATGTACTGTATGATTCACAGCATAAATATCTTCCCCAATAATTAACTTGTTTTCTCTATCAGCTCTATCTTTAATCGCTTCGCCGATAATTAAAATATCACCTTCATTTTGATGCTTGAATATTTGATCTTTAGCTTTACCATATTTTTCTAAAGTACCATAATGATCCAGATGTTCATCAAATAAATTGATATAAACTGCAACATGAGGAGAATAAGTAGAAAACTCCAATTGATGACAAGATATTTCAAAGACAATCAAAGCATCTTCTGTCAAATCTTCAATAATATCAAAACATGCTTTACCAATATTACCAACTAAAAATGTAGTGTACTTTGTTTTTAGAACACTTGCAATAAGTGAAGAAGTTGTACTTTTACCTTTAGTGCCGGTAATACCAATTGTTTGTTTTTTATAGTGCTTTAAAAATAGAGGTGCCTGTCCTGTAATTTTCGTTTTATCAATATCTTCACTAACAACAATACCCGGGGCTTTTAAAATTAAATCATATTCATTAAAGTTTGTTTCTGACTCATCTAAAAGTATTGTATTTACAGTATCAGTAATTGCATCTTTCTTTTTATCAGCGATTGTGATTGTTTGTTCTGGTAATAAAGAACGAATAAAACGATAAGAAGACTTACCTTCCATACCATATCCCCAGATTAATATATTTTTATCTTTAAATTCACGTATCCAAGCTTCTTTATCTAACATTTTGCTATTCCTCTTATCTTTTTATGTATTAAAGTTTGATATTCTTCAGGAACTAAATTTTCTTTATTCCACATATTTACATCTAACTGTGCATCTTTATAGTATGCATAGAAAGAACTCTCTTTATATTTTTTATACAAATATGGACATTCTTTATTTTCTTTTATATGTCTAGCAATACACATACTTGTAGCGATATTTACTTCATCACGTGTACCAACACATTCAAATGGTTTATTGACAGAGATACCTGTTAACTGTTCAAATAATGATTCTAATTCAGGATCGTTTAGAATACCTTTTCCAAATATATGTTCAATTTCTTCATCACTGATAAAAGCACTTAACATAATCGCTACAAATAGACATTTTGCGCATTTTCCGCACCACTTTTCTTCTTTACTGCCTACATTACAGCTTCTAAATACACTGTGATATGCTTTTAGGCTTGAAAAAATATAGGTAATTTGTAATTCACTTAATGGTCTTAATAGTGAAAAATAATGAATTTTATCAGTAATATAATGGTCCATATAGAACTTGAAATCTTCTTCAAATTCAAATGTTTTACTGTATTGATGATTTACCTTGCTGCCTTTAATTGTTGATTCGTTGGCACTTGCTTCATTAGACAAACAAATATATTCTTTTTCATACACAATAGAAGTAATAACAGACGCAAAAGCTGCCATTGCTGAAAAAGGTGTATGTCCATTGAGATAACCCTGTTTATTAAGTTCAAGCATCCTTGAATCAAGCGTTCTGATAGGATTAATTAAATATTCCCCTGTATATCCAGCAGCTTCAGCACTATGAACAGCACTCATGACTTTATTGATAACAAACGCATGATTATCTTTTTTCATTTCTTCCAAAATTGAAAGACTGACAAAAGAATCTTTTCCACCTCCTACTGGTATTAAATTTCCATGATACTTTCCTGTATCTTCTTCTCCAGTTATCGCTTTACCACTAGTAGTCATATCCATAAAAGATTCAATATCTGTTTCAATATGGTTGATATAGAAAAATTCTCCTAAACCATTGAAATACAACTTCTTCCACCATTTCTTTTGAATGTCATCTAATGCTCCACATTCAATATGAACATGAGGAGCACATGTAATTTTCCAATAGCTGATTAGTTCTACTAAACCTAATGAAAAAGCAGCTTCTTTAAATACTTTTAAATTTGAAACATTTCTCGTGTTAACTTTTTTTAAAGTAAAAGTAGGATTAAAGAAAGATAATCCTTTGATTTCAAATGTATAAATAATCTTAACTTCATAATCATCTTCTTGAATTTCATAATCATGATAGTAAAAATCAAGATATTTATCTCTAAGTTCAATATATTCCATACTCACCTTCTGCTATTTAAAGCTTTCTAATAATGGGATAATTTCATCCATGGAATCTTTTTCAAATTCCAGCATATCCTTTAATTCATCATCCGGTTTAATCGTATCAAAAATAAAACAATGATGCATATGTGCCTTTGTGGCAGCGATAATACCATTTTTAGAATCTTCTACAACTAATATATTTTCTGGTTTGATATTTAAAATATTTGCAGCTGTCAAAAAGATTTCAGGACTTGGTTTCTTTTCTTTTACCTTATCCCCACAAATCATAACATCATATGGTAAGTCAATCGAAACATCAGTTAATAATGTCTTAACATAAGCTTCAGGACT
>CAJJTI010000136.1 GCA_905194705.1 uncultured Solobacterium sp.
ACTTGTACTTAGTTTACCTGTTGTGATATTTACCTCATCTATTTCTCTTGTGTGTTTGGCTTATGGACAGATATTATTAGGTGTTGTCGGTTTTTTTCTAATCTATTTTATGATGATTAGTAGATATTTGCATATTTCTTTGATTACCTATCTTGATTCTTTTTTAAAAAATTTGTGTGTAGTTCTTACTTTTGGTTTGATATGTTCAATAGTGATTCACTTTAATCCATTTGATATTGAGTCTAATTATTTGACTTTACTTATTTATGGAAGTATATTCTTTGTTTTGTATGCTATTATTGTTATCTACTTTTATAGAAATGATATAGTATTATCGCAGGTTATCTTACAATTTTCTCGAAAAAAATAAAATTGCAATACACAATATGAAGAGCTTCGGATTTACAGCAATGATTAATAGAGATTTATATAATGAGGGAAATATAAACTATTCATCATTTATAAAAAATAAAAATATAGCTTGTTATGCTCACTTTTTAGAGAAGTTTACTGATGATAAAATATTTAAAGAGAATGATTCTTACTTGTTATTACTCGATGGAGTTGTTCTTAATAAAAAACAGTTGATGACTACGGCAAAGGTGTCCGATTGGTTTTCATATTTAACGATGCAGTATGAAGAAAAAGGAAATACTTTTTTTGATGAACTGAGAGGATCATTTTGTGGACTATTAGTGGATAAGCCTAAGAGATGCTCGATACTGTTTACTGATCATATAGGGAGTAAATTTATATATTATACAAGGCAAGATAATACATTCGCTTGTTCAACTATGATTGCTAACTTATATAAATTTAGACATGCTAACCATTTAAATTGGGTGGCTCACGAGATGGGGTATACAGATCAATTAAATATAACTTTTTCTCAGACAGATTATTGGGATGAGATAGTTTCCAAGCAAATTGCAACTTATTTGAAGCATGAATGGTTGTTTAAAGCTCTTGATAATGGACTTTGGTTATATAATCTTGATAATGTATTGGAAATAACTGGAGGAAATGTACTTTATTATGGTCAAGCACATGGAATGAGCTTGTATAAATATTTGAATTTTGAGGATTTTGGTATTCTGCATTCAGGCCAATTAGGAGGAGGGCAAGAAAAAGGTGAATCTTTTTCTTATGGTGATGGAGCTTACTCAACTAAATATCTTCATTTATTAGATATCAAACAATTAGAAAAATATCCCAATAAGGAAATTGGAATGTATTATTGTAGATATTTTAATGGAACTATGCAAGGACAAATTCCAGTTTATGCATATTTGGAGACAACAGCTCCTTTTATAGATTGGGATGCTCTCAGTAGAATTAGTAAGGTTCCAATTTCTATGCGTTATGCCGGTATTGATACTCTGCAAAACAAATGGATTATTGCTAAATATCCTAAAGCTGCAGATTTTGTATGGGAGAGCATTAAATCTAAAATAACAGAGCCTACCATTACTATAGCAGGGCGTACTCGTACCATAAGACAATGTAGAGAAGCTATTAAAAATAAATTGCATTTTGGAAAGAACGGAAATTGTAGTAAAATGCACATGAATCCGATAGAGTATTATCTTCAAACTAATTTTGAATTAAGAGATTTTATTAACGATAAACTTTTAGATGTGGATTGTATTGAAAATAAGACAGTACGCGATATTGTGATTGAAATCATGACAAAAGGTTCGTATATGGAAAAAATTCAAGCTGTTACATTGGTGAGAACCATAAGATTATTAGGAATTGAGTAGTTTATAGAGTTTTTTAAATGTGTATTGTTAAACGACTTAATAAAGTTGAAAATCAGATCTCCTAAATCGGGGAATGTTGATCTCGTCTATTTTTATAGGGAAGATCTAGTGTGAACAGTTATATACGATTTTTTCAGGTATTTATTGAATGTCTGATATGATGGATATATTCTATTTTGAGTACTAATTAATAATTTATTTAAATATGAAGGCTTGTTTTATGGGATTGGGCTATATCGGCTTACCCACAGCAATTATTGCCGCTAAACACGGTATTCAAATAACCGGTGTTGACATTAATCCTAAAGTGGTTGAGATGACTAACCAAGGTAAATTACATATCATTGAACCCGGTATGCAAGAATTACTTCAAGAGGTAATTTCGTCCGGTCAATTGAAGGCTTCAATCACTCCGGAAGTTAGTGATGCTTATTTTATGGTTGTGCCAACTCCTTTTAAGGGTGATCATGAACCGGATATTTCTTATGTAGAAGCAGCTACTCGTACTGTTATCCCTTTCTTAAAAGAAGGAGATTTATATGTAATTGAGTCAACTTCTCCAGTGGGTACTACTGATAAAATGGCTAATCTGATTTTTGAATTACGCCCGGAGTTGAAAGATAAAATTTATATCGCTTATTGTCCGGAGCGTGTGCTGCCAGGGAATGTAATTCATGAATTAGTTCATAATGATCGTGTTATTGGCGGTATGAATGAGGCATCCACTGATAAAGCGATTGAATTCTACAGCCAGTTTGTACAAGGTACACTTCATCGCACAAATTGTAAAACGGCAGAAATGTGTAAATTAACAGAAAACTCTTCTCGTGATGTACAAATCGCTTTTGCTAATGAACTTTCATTGATATGTGATAAGGCTGGCATAAATGTTTGGGAGTTGATAAACTTGGCAAATAAACATCCTCGTGTCAACATACTCCAGCCTGGTTGTGGTGTCGGTGGGCATTGCATTGCGGTAGATCCTTATTTCATTACTGCAGATTTTCCTATGGAGTCTAAGATTATTTCTACAGCTCGTGAGATCAATAACTATAAGGCTTTTTGGTGTGCCGAGAAAGTGCAAAATGCGATGTTGAAGTTTGAGTTGGAACATCATTGTAAACCGGTTATTGCTATGATGGGATTGGCCTTTAAACCGGATATTGATGATTTGCGCGAGGCTCCTGCAAAATATATTACAACTAAGGTGATGCAAAGCTGTAATAATGCCAATATTTATATAGTAGAACCTAATGTGCAGGAACACAACGTATTTAAACTTACAGACTATAAAGAAGCCTATGAGAGGGCTGATATAGTCGTTTTTTTGGTTGCCCATTCTGTATTTAAATCCCTGCCATATAATGACAGGAAAGTAATTCTTGACTTTTGCGGAATTTATAAGAAATAATTAATCCCTTATAGCATGAAGAAAGTTATGTTGGTTTTCGGGACTCGTCCTGAAGCTATAAAGATGGCTCCTTTGGTAAAAGAATTTCAGAAATATCCGGAGATGTTTAAGACAATCGTATGCGTTACCGGTCAGCATCGCGAAATGCTTGACCAAGTATTACGCATATTTGAAATCACTCCTGATTATGACTTGAATATTATGAAACAGGGGCAGGATTTGTATGATGTAACAGCTCGTGTCTTGACAGGTATGAGGGAAGTACTGCAAGAATCCCAGCCTGATTTAGTTTTAGTGCATGGTGATACAACTACTTCTACCGCCGCAGCTTTAGCTGCTTTTTATCGACAAATTCCGGTGGGGCATATTGAAGCGGGACTTCGTACACATAATATTTATAGTCCATGGCCTGAAGAAATGAACCGTCAGATCACTGGGCGTATTGCTACTTATCATTTTTCTCCCACACTTTTGAGCAGACAGAACTTGCTGAAAGAAGGTATCCATAATTCTTTTATAACAGTGACAGGTAATACTGTAATCGATGCACTTTATATGGTAGTGAATAAGATAAAGAACAACAAGCAACTGGATAAAGAATTGGAGAATATTCTACAACAATCGGGCTATGATGTGAATCGTTTATGTGGTGGAAAGAAACTTGTACTGATAACTGGTCATCGCCGAGAAAACTTTGGTGATGGTTTTATATCAATGTGTATGGCCATCAAAGCACTGACATCAAAATATCCGAATGTTGATTTTGTTTATCCAATGCATTTGAATCCTAATGTTCGTAAACCGATTCATGAGGTTTTTGGTGAAGACTTAACTACTTTGCATAATATGTTTTTTATAGAACCTTTGGAGTATCTTTCATTTGTTTACTTGATGGAAAAATCAACCATTGTATTGACTGATAGTGGAGGTATTCAAGAGGAAGCTCCGGGGTTAGGGAAGCCTGTGTTGGTAATGCGAGATACTACTGAACGACCAGAAGCTTTGGAAGCCGGAACTGTGAAACTAGTAGGTACTGATTATGATAAGATAGTTTATGAAGTATCTGCTTTATTGGATGATCAGGACTATTATGAACAAATGAGTAAAGCGATTAATCCTTATGGTGATGGAATAGCGTGTGATAGAATTCTCTCATATATAGAATTATTGTGGAAGAGAAATATTGAAAGAAAATAAATTTCGTTATGGCTATTTTATGTTTTAGATAGTTAGATAAAAAATGTGTAGACTGGGTGAGATCGTGAGTTTAGATGACTTAAAAGGTAAAATAATAGTTTGTTTTGTTTAAGTTTGAAATAAGTTCCTATATACTTTGAGGATGATAATCTATTTTTTCTTCTTATTATTAACCCTGTTAGGTCATTATGGAAACCCTAATGGAAACAATATAAAAATGTGGTACATTATTAATTTTGTAATGGCATTTTTTATATGTTGTGGGTATACTACAGGATCTGATTGGAGAGGTTATGAGTATCAGTATTATGATTATAGACCTTTTGATTTCTATACAGAACCGGGTTTTGTAATTTTACAATCAGTCTTTCAATTATTAAAAATAGACTTTTGGCATTTTGCACTATTGATAAAATTTGCCCTTTATACGATAATTATAAAAGCTATTAAAGAATATGTGGGGTTCAATTGTTATTTTAGTTTAGCATATTTTTATGTTTTGATAGGGTTATTTGGTTTCATAGATTTTCCTATGAGAAATATGATTTCTGTTTGTATTGCTTTGTATTGTTTTAAATATTATTGCTCAGAACAGAAAATGAAATATTTCTTTTTTGCGGGATTGTCTGCTTGTTTTCATTACTCAGGAATACTGATGTTTTTAATCTATTTTATTCGTTTGGAAGGAATTGGGAATAGAAGTCTGGTTCTTTTATTTGTGATATTTAATATTGCAATATCATTTATTGATATATATTTATTTAATTATATTAATAATCTACTGGATGGCTCTTTTGCGCAGTACTATATGGATGCATATTTCAGTGATGAAGAAGGTACACTAGGTAAAGGTATTAGTATGGGGTATTTGATGCATATTATATTCTTTTTGGGTATTATTAAATATCGGAAAGAAATTCAACAGCTTAGGTATGGCAAGGCTCTGTTATTATGTGGCGTTTTATATCCATTTCT
>CAJJTI010000137.1 GCA_905194705.1 uncultured Solobacterium sp.
TCCTTTACTGAATGTATTATCCAGTACTAGAGATATCTTTAAAAGACGGGTTATGATTGACGCTTACAAAAGAAAAGCCTACCTCTAATACAAAGTAAGCTTACAAACCATTTGGTGCGGATAACAGGACTCGAACCTGCATGAGTTACCCCACTGACACCTGAAATCAGCGCGTCTACCAATTTCGCCATATCCGCATGCCAAATATTATAACATATAAAGGTACCTATTTTTTAAAATAAGCACCTTTTTTGTTACTAACAAAATTTATTTTTACTCTGAAATTTAGCTATTATTTTGTTTCAATTAATCCGTAACTGCCATCTTTACGAATATATACAACAGAAATAGAATCTGTTTCTTCATCAGTATAAATGTAGAAATCATGTCCACTTAATTCCATTTGCATGATAGCTTCATCTAAGTCCATCTTATCCGCATGAATAGTTTTCGTTTTTACTGGAATATCATTTTCTTCTTCGTTTTCAATTTCTAGTAGGAATGATTGAGCTAAAGAATCCTTATGGCGACGTGTTAATCTTGTTTTTTGTCTTCTGATTTGATCTTCAAGTTTATCTACTGCTAAATCAATTGCAGCATATAAATCATCATGTTCAACTTCAGCACGAAGAATACCAACCTTTGCAGGAATTGTAACTTCAATTTTATCTGTGTTTGGATATACTCTAACAACTACTCTAGCAACAGTATCTTTATCAATTAGCAAATATTTGTCTAGACCGTTTAGCTTCTTTTCTATAGCCTCCCTCATTGCATCAGTAACACTGATATTTTTTCCAATAATTTCAAAACGCATACTTTTACCTCTACTTTCTAATATGCTAATATGCGACTATTTTTTATAAATTATTATTTTATTATCCAGGAATTTTCACTTCCTCTCTATTATCTTTTGTCACTTATATTATAACATTATCAAAAAAAGATAATCTATACATTCTTTATAAATTGTAGTAACCACTTGTAAATAACCATCATCGCATAAGAATCCATTCCACAATACGCTTTTAGGTTATTAACAATTTCTTCTTTATCTGCTTCTTCATCATTCTTGTCTAATCTACGCCATTCATATACTGCGTCCATACCTTGATGAATTGCTAAATCATCATAAGATTTATCATGCATTAAAGACATAATAACTTTTACAGACCATAAGCCTCTCATTCTCACATCATAAACAAGACCACTTTCAAAAGGCAACTGCAAATCAACCATACGATTATTGATTTGTTTTAACTCTTCTTCAAGTTCTGGGAAAGTATACATCATTTCTTCAATACGTATATATTCTGCTCCAAAAGCATTATACGCAACTACGCTACCTTCTTTTGGAATATCATGTATTAAACTATTTGCTAATTCTCTTCGATCATCGTGAATAGACAAAAATACTTTATGCTCTACAGCACCATCTTCATGCATGATATGTATTGAATATTCAAAAGGCATTACATCGAATGGATGCATTTTTTCATATGGTGGTATTGCAAAACGTTCCCACTCAAAATCCAAAAATGTAATAGGATATTTAATTTCTTTCATCCACGCTGATAAAGCCAGCTTATCAACAAATAAGCCACCATTTCTATCAGCTTCAATTTGTGCATATTGTAATTTTGTTCCTTCTATTAAATTAAGATCAGTATCTTTCAAAAATTCAATTCCCTTTTTCTGCATATCAAAACGATATTGAGATCCTGACAGGGTCACAATCGAATTATCCGAATATTTTTCTTCTTCAAAGCATTCAGAATAATATCTGCATTTATTTCTTCCTGCACATTTATTTGTTCTTTTTGGTGGCAATACTGTTTCATAAGAACAATTTTCCATTTTTTCAAGAAGACTGGAAAGATCAGTCATATGACTATAAATAGCTTCTTTTAAGCTTATGCTTGGATTTTTATTTGCATTATAAAAAGTATCAGAAATTGTAAATAACTGCTCAACATCTAATTCTTTTCCTCTTTCGTAAGAAGCGTTTAAATGAATGATATAAATATTATTAATCTCGATTTGATTATTTTGTAAAACCCATACAGTGTCGCAATAAAACTGCATATCTGTAGTAAGTGGATATAATCCAACAAATAAGAAATACAAATCATATGCATTTTGAATGCGATGTAAAAAAGGAACTTTTACTCTTAATGTCTTATATTCAAATCTCGCTTTCACTAACCATTCATATGAATTTAAAGCTTCTAATGCCCTTTCCTTTGGGTCATTTCTTTCGCCAAGAAAATAATCAGTCAACTTAAGTTTTTGAACTGCAAGTTGCGTGATTTGTTCATCTAAGCGAACAAACTGTTGAAATTCACTTTTTTCATTTTCTTGATCTTTTAGATATAAAATAGGACATCGATTATATTTTTTACAATCTGATATATGAAACATATTAATCCTCTATAATTTCTGCCATCATATTTTGACCGCTTACTCTAGTATAAATGGCAGAATAAAAACTTCCTTTTTCTAATTTTGTATTACTTTTCACTCTGACTACACCATCTACACCATCTGGTGCAAATAAAGTAGTTCTACCTAAATACATATCTGTTAAAGGTTCATAACCTTCAATTAATACTTCTGTCTTTTGATTAACAAGCGCTTCTCTTGAATCTTTTACAATTTCATCCTGAAGCATCATAATTTCTTTCTTACGTCTTTCTTTTTCTTCTTCAGGCACATCATCGACCATATCATAGCTTGCCGTTCCTTCTTCTTTAGAATAAGTAAAACAACCTAAATGATCCCATTTAACAGCTTTAATTAATTCAACATTCAATTCATGATCCTCTAAAGTTTCTCCAGGGAAACCTGTCATTACAGTAGTACGTAACACTGCATTAGGTAATTCTTTACGAATTGTTGTTGTTCTTTCTAATATTTCTGCAGCGTTACTGCGACGATGCATTAATTTAAGCATTCTATCACTTCCATGTTGAATAGGAATATCAAAATATGGAAGAATATGTTTTGAATTCTTAATTGTTTCAATTAAATCATCTGGGATTTCATCTGGATATAAATACAGTATTCTAATCCATCTAACCCCTTCGATAACATCCAATTTTTTTAATAATGACGATAAATGAAGTTGTCTATCCCAATCAAAACCGTATCTAGAAGAATCTTGTGCAATTAAAGTTAGTTCTTTCACTCCAGAATTAACTAAACGGATAGCTTCTTTTACTAGCTCATCTTCCTTGAATGAACGTAAATCACCACGTATTAAAGGGATTGCGCAATAACTGCATCGATTATCACATCCATCCGCAATTCTTAAATATGCCATCCATGGTTTATCTGATAATAATCTAGGAGCTTTACCATAGTTATTTGCTATTTTTTCTCCTAAAACTTCACTTAAAATAGTACCTAAATTTGAATATTCATCAATTGCTACAAAACGATCAACTTCAGGCATTTCTTTTTCTAAGTCCGGTTTATATCTTTGCGCTAAGCAACCCATAACAATTAACTTCTTAAGATGATGTTCCTTCAAATCAGCTACATCTAAAATTGTATTAATTGCTTCTACTTTAGCACTCTCAATAAATCCACATGTATTGATAATAATTGCATCTGCTTCTTCATAGTCGGTTGCGATTTCCTGTTTACTTGCATGTAATAAACCAAGTAAATTTTCTGTATCAACTAAATTTTTTGCACAACCTAACGAAATCACACCTATTTTCATAACTTTTTTCTCCAATAACAGTATTTATTTTAGCATATAATGAAAATAGTTTTTTTCATATCTTATTTCTACAGAACGATTAAGCGACCTTCAACAAAGGAATTTAAATGTTGATGCTGACTTAAATATTCTTCAATAATGTCATTTGTAGAAGTTGAAATAATACGAGCCTTCTTTCTATTTTCAATTTCTTCCAGAGAAACATGGAAGAAATCATCAAAGTTTGTGTAGTGGAACTTAGTTAGACTAATGCTATAAAGTTCATCTTTTTTTACTGGTTTATCTTTAAAGTAGAACTTTTCAAATTCGTGTGTACTTCTATCATAAATAATTTCTACACCTTTGGAAAATTGATAGAATTCACAATGTTCGCCTTCCCATACTTCATCACGCACCATGTAACGAACCATATTCATTAACTCTTCACCGGTAACTTCTAAAAGGTAAATAGGATCATCATATGGTAAACATTCTATTAAATCTTGATACATGACAATTGGACCTAATTTTGTATTTCTTATTGAACCAGATCCTAAAAAAGCAATATCAATATTCAAACTTTCAACTAAAGCATCCGCTAGCAAGTTGCCAAGTTCCGTTTCCTGCGTACGGCAAGGATGTGTCAATTCTCTAGATAATCTTGTTACAACACGTTGATATTTAAAATCAGTTTCTGACTTATAGGAATAAATTAAATTTAAAATTTCAGTATCCACTGGACAGTTATGATTATTAATTGGAATTAACTTCCATTTATAAGATTCAATGCAATTGTTGTCTGTATCCACTACAATATCAAATCTGCCTATTTGATTCGTTCCAGTACCTGCTTGAACAATGAGAATATCATTTACAATACAAGGTTCTTCAATAATTGTATGAGAGTGACCACCAATAATTACATCAACTCCTAAACTTTCATCTAATAAAGATGCCAATTTCTTATCTTCTTCAAAACCAATATGTGTTAATAAAACTGTAAAATCAATATCAATAGAATTATATGTATTACAAATTTTAGCAATAGCCTGTGCTGCATCTTCAACGTCAATTAAAGATCCAATCATACCATCATTCTTTGTTTGTGAAATGACTTCTTCTGTTAAAATACCAATAAACAAGACTTTCATTCCATCAATACGAATAATCTTGCATGGATTAAATAATCTAGCATTATTTGTACGTATATGCAAGTTGGCATTTACGATAGGGAATTTCGCACATTTCTCCAGAAATAATAATTGTCCAATACCGTAATCTGTTTCGTGATTACCTATTGTTACAATATCTGGAGATAACATATTCATAATTTCAATTGTAGATAACCCCTGATACTCAGAATCGATAATTGATCCTCTAAACATATCCCCCGCTATAGCATAAAGAACATTTTTCTCTTCTCTTCTAACTTTGTTGATATAACCGGATAATAAAGATACCCCTCCAACCAGTTTTTCATCAACGTGTTCTGCCAAAAAATCTCCATGTAAATCATTAGAGTGCAAAATAGTTAATTTTTTTGTGTGCTTTTTTGCCATAATTAATATCCTGGTATATTGAAATTGACTCATAAAACAAGTCATTAACAATATACATCTCCTT
>CAJJTI010000138.1 GCA_905194705.1 uncultured Solobacterium sp.
ACTCTATCCGAAAATTTAGATTTTTAAGAGTCTTTGGAAGCGACTTTAGAATATTCTTTGCTTTTTGTTCTGTAAATCTCCCCATATCTTTTTCTTTGCATGTTTCAGCTTTACCATTTTCACTTAGTCGGATATATACATTTTTATTATTCTTTATAACAAAATCCAACTATATCATCTCCTCTCTTTTATTTTTTAATGGATCATATCTGACTTGAACAGATGACCAATCGCTTATGAGGCGACCGCTCTAACCAACTGAGCTAATGATCCAGACCGACATATGGAAGATATATATCAAATAACGAAGCAAAGAGTATATGCCGGTTATGTAACTCGTTAGTGAGTTATTCTCTATAAGAACTTATGCAGCTTATAGACTGCACTTACAGAAAAATATCTGCGTTCTGAGGACTTGCTGGGTAGAAAATCCCCATAACAGGGCTAGTAGGATTCGAACCTACGAATCGTGGAGTCAAATTCCACTGCCTTAACCTTTTGGCGATAGCCCAATAATCACTTATTCTCTATTTAATTGTAGAAATATGAAATATTTAGCAGAAATGCCCGATTGCTTGACTTTCTTGGAAAATCTATGTAAAATAACATTGAGCGGAATTTATTCTGCTATATGTGTTACATTGCAGTCTAGTAGAAAGGTGCGCCAACACCGATTGAATCGCTAGGCTGCAATATTTATTTATCATAAGAACACTATAGAACATTTGTTCGTTTTTGTCAATTACTTTTTGAACGTATGTTCTGTTTCGTTCTTATCGTATAGTTTATTATATTGGGTGTCCAAAAATCAGGACTTGCAACTACGATTGCAAACTAACAATTACCTTTGTATTTAAAAATTATCAAAATATTGTGGAAAATTAATATTGTGTATCATTAACTCATGTACCCCTTCTAACGATAATCTGCCAAAGAAATTGTTATCTTCGTAATCAACCATAGATGCTTTGTTAATAATCTTTTTCCCTTCATCTACACTTATCTGACGTGGCTTGGTGTGAATAAAAGTCATACCATTAAAAGAATCAATCCAAATCTTCCCAGGAGTTTCATCTATTATTTTTTTTGCTTCTTCTTTACTAACATACATTATGCTCTAACCTCCTCTAATCTATATTCCGTTCCAAAAAACAAACCATTAAAACATGTTTGATCAACCATTTTTCTATCTTCTTTTTTTATGACCGTACCAAGTTTCTCTGTCACTTCTGTTTTAGAAATAGTAATTATTTGTTCTCCCATTACCATCGAATACAACTGTAATCCATTTTCTCCATTTGCTTCAAGACATCCGTGAACTGGCATATTTGTCTTTTTTATTTTACTTGTCAAAGGCATCACCGTAATAATTGTTGCATGTTTTGTTCCGATTGGGTTCGATACGATCACATATGGACGTTCTTTGACTTGTACTGATCCTTCGCCTCGATATTTGATTTTTGCTTTAACAATATCATATCTTTGTAACTCCATATGTACGTTCCTCCTCTCTTACTTTATGTACTTGTGGACTACCTTTGATATTCCATATATTACAGTAATTTCTATAATATGTCAATACCTATAATATTGATTTATATAATATAATTTGCTATTATACAAATAAATATTATAGAGGTGTTTACATGATGATATTAAATATACAAAAAATACTAGATTCACAAGACAAAACTAAATACTGGCTTTCTAAACAAACAGGAATTGACAATACCAGTATTGGTAAAATTTGCAATGGAGAAACCAAAAACATACGTCTTGAAACTATGGAAAAAATCTGTAAAGCATTAAATTGTACTCCAAACGATTTAATTGAAACAGATGATCCACAGTTAAAACGCCTTATTGCTTACAAACGAGCATTTAGTAAATTAGAGGATGATACTGAATAGTATCGTCCTCTACATATTTATAATACTCTTAACTCATTTGCCATATTAATTGCAGCTTGATACTTGTCCACATCATCAGTGAGCATACGAATAATTTTGCCAAAATCATCCGATTTCAATGAGATGACTGGCATATTCTTAACTATCTCGTCTCCCTTGCCGGCTAATACATTATGAATAAATTCACCATGATCATTAATTAACTGTCCGTTTTTCTCTTCTGTTAATCCAATATAGTTCATTGTTGTCTGAATGTCTGTATGATTAAATAGCTTCTGCAATGATAATAAACAATCAGGATCGAACGGATGCGTTTTGTGTATCCAGTAGCCGAAGCTTTTACGGAGGCTGTGACTCGACACTTGATATTGAATGCCAACATCTTCAACTGCTTTTTTTAGTTTCTTTCTATAATCATCTGTTTGCCACTTTACAATGTCATTATATTCAACTTCATAATAGAGATAATCTCCTAATGATGAATATTTCTTCTGTTTATGAAAAGCATTGAATATTTTTTCTTTTCTATTATCAGAAAAGTCTTTATTTAATGCCATACACCAAGAATCAATGCTATTTATAGAATAAACACTCCACTCCGTTCTATTAATCCAATCTGTCTTAGGTTGATAACTGAAAATATATTCATTGTAATGCTCCATTGGATTGATTTTGACATGCGATAAATAATTATCAACCGCTTCCCAGACCATATTACTTACAGGAAGATTTGTAACTTTACCTGTTTTCTGTTCTTCGATAGTATCAATCTCATCTTTACGATTTCCGTTCTCATAATACAGGTCTGACCACTTCATCATAACCGTATCACCAATTCGTCTTCCAAGCAGTAATTCAAGCAATGTAATTAAATATCCATCCCACTCTTCATTTTTCTCAAACCACTCAACAACATTCTTGATATCTTCCATATTCCAGAATGGCTGTACTTCTGTTTTTCCTTTTTTCTTTGTTGCATAATCTCTTGTCTGTGCCATGTTATTCACCTTCCTTTATATAATCCGCTATAGCCTGTGCTATTACTTTTGCGACTTTCTTTTTCTTCAATGATTTATAAATAGATTCTGTATTCCAAAAAATATCATTAAAACCCGCCAACTCTCCACCACAGTTCCAATTAGGTATAGAAAAGAAACCACCATTAATATATTTTCCAAATATAACACTGTAATAGTTTCCATCATGAATAATTCCAATATGATGTGTGTCTGATATACAAGAATCTCCAATATAATCAATTTTATATTCCATAGAATCACCCTACCTTTCTATCTTTATTATTATCCACTTTGTCTGTATAATAACGTGATCTAATTCTTTGAGCATAATCCAACGTTTCCAAATAATCATCACACCAACGAATCTCTACGTTCTTTATAATTGATCCGTTGCAGCCTTCATTAAAACATGTTAGATCTTTGATATGTTTCTTCTTACGTTGATTTCCACCTCTCTGTATACCAGATCCAAGCCGATTTATTTTCATACAATGTAAACAAATAAATTGGCTACTGCGTTTTGGATTTCCCATGTTCATTTCCATTCACCTCATTTTGTGCAATAAAAAAGAAGCAGGTTAACTCTGCTTCTAATGTTCATTCCTATATTTAATTCATTTTTAATAAGAAAGCAATTTTTCATTTTATTTCTTAATTAAAAACCTATCAGCTTCATCATATCCCAAAAAACATGCATGAGAACTATCTTCCGTATAAACCGTTATCCCAGTTTCGTCTTGATCTAAAAAATACCAATATCCTTCTTTAAAGATGTAATCTGTTCCATCGTTTGCATTAGTATCTTTCTTCATTTGTATCATATAGCTTTTTGCAATACTTCTTAGCAATTCGATATCAGTTATATTATCTAAATCCATTTAATCACCTCGTTCTACTTTCGCAGGAAATCGTCATTTCATCTTTGATAAACAATCTGGGCAAGTGTTTCCATATTCTTTTGTCCATCGCCAATCATTCGTAGCATTTTTTAGCCATTTTACGCTTTTACTATTATGATAATCTCGATTTATAATACCACCACAACAGCCACAAGCTACTTCCATATAGATAATGGCTTTTCTCATTTATATCACCTCTTATCTCTCAGTTACAATTAAATTCTCTATATCGTACCTGCAATCAATCCAATGTTCATATAATCCAATGTTTTCATCTGTTGGCTTTCTTGTTGCTGATGAAATATAATTATCAAATTTAATGATTGCATTATACATTTTCTCAAGGTCTTCTTTTGTAATCTCGTCAGTACTTCTAAATTCTCTCACTATATCACCTCTTCCAATCTTTCGAGTAAATCATTCTTTCATGGTTTTTAATATTTTTTGATTATATTTCATCAAAAAGGCTATTCCATCCATTTTCCTTCATGTCATCTTCTCTTACATAAATATAACTTAATCCATTTTCTTCTTTACACTTTTTATTGATTATATTATCAATAGATTTTTCTCCTTCTGTTTCAGGAACTTCTATTACTTTTTCAATCGCATATCTAACTTTTTTCAAAATATCACCTCCAAGGAAAGTTAAATTTCATTGCCTGTTAAAAAGTAAATATAAAACCATTTTGGATATCCGTCTTCACAAATTTCACAATAATGTCTATATCTACTTACTTTGTTCTCTTTATATAATTCTGCAAGCAATTTTCCAATTTCAGGTACTTTCGGTGCTCCATATGGATACCATTCTATTATCTTTGGATTGAATTTATCTATATATGCAAGAACAAATTCTTCTGATACAACATCAATAAACTCATTCTTATGATGTAACATATATTCAAGTATCCAGTTTTTTTTATCTTCTTTTATGTTATCACATCCTTTTAAAACAAAACGAAACTTAGATTTTATGGGCTTTTACATAATCCCAAGTCACAATTTCTGGAATTTCATTACATTTAAAAATTGTGACATTTTTGCACCATTGTCCAATCAATTCATTTGCCTTGATTTTACATTTCTTTAAATCATTTCCGAAGTCACTTATAATCCACGGTTCTATCTTAGAAAATCCATTGTCATTTTTATCGTTATAAGCGACCGAATATATTTCATTTTTCATAGCTGTATTCTCCATTCCATTTTTGAAACTTAAATTTCTTAGTCATTAAATAAGTAATCTCTTGCATATTCATCACCAAATTTGTTATACATCCATTT
>CAJJTI010000139.1 GCA_905194705.1 uncultured Solobacterium sp.
ATAATTACAATCAATAACGCCGGTGCGGGATTTTGATATCCAGTACCGGCGTTATTGGTTCGCAGGTGTTGGTGGTGAAGCTACCAAACATCTTATTTTTCTTCTTTGGAAAAAGTTTCATGGACAGTAAACGGTAAATAGTAGGTACCACGATTTTGGCTAGTTTTCATGAGATAATTACTTTAAAAAATCTAAGATTTTTTAGAGGGAGGATAATCTCATGGATAAAATAACTCATAAAGTCCGGTGTGAACAATGGACAAGTATCATCAAAGAATGTCTTGCTAGTGGAATGCCTAAAACGACCTGGTGTCGAGAACATGGCATTTCGGACAAATCCTTTTTTTACTGGCAACGAATTCTCCGAGAAGAAGCATACCTTACTACATTAGAGAGCACCTTAACGCCTGCTGTCAAGAGAATCCAACTCCAACAACTACAGATTTTATTGAAATCAAAATGACTGATCAAGCAAGTTCATCTACCAGTCCTTTTAAACCGGATGTTGTTATACGAAAAGGATCTGTTTCAATTGAAATATCTAATACAGCTACAGAAGAACTTCTAAATAAGGTTGGAGGTCTTCTCCATGCTTAATGATGCTGTTGGATTTGAAAAAATTTTTATTGCTACAGGGTATACAGACTTACGGCGTGGGATTGATGGTTTGGCATCTACTATTAAATTTCAGTTTGACTTGGATCCTTTTCAAAAGCATATCTTATTCTTGTTCTGCGGAAAACGCACCGATCGAATCAAAGGGCTCGTTTGGGAAGGCGATGGATTCTTGCTTCTTTATAAAAGATTGAACATCGGTGGCTTTAGCTGGCCGCGTACAAAAGAAGAAGCTATGGAAATTACACCAGAGCAGTTTCAAATGTTAATGCAAGGATTGTCCATTGTTGCAAAATATCCGATCAAAGAACTGAAGGATCCACCTAAAACCATGTAGTATTGTGCAATTCGTAGAAAAAATATTTTATTTTAAAAAATAGTTATTCACAACCAGAATCTTATGGAAACGATTCTTGTTATTAAAGATACATTTGATGCAAGCTGTCAAAGGGAGAAAGTCTCGACAGTGATATGAACGTGCAGGAGCCAGTGAATGTCATTTATCAGACTATTATTTCAGTTAAGTCATTGTGTTTTTCTTCCATTGTGATTTCTACTGATGCATTGGCATACATCATTTTAGAACACGAAGAGAAAAATACAATGACTTTTCTATCTGACTAAAAATGGTTAATTCTAAGCGGCTTTAGGTGGTCAATTTTCCCCGCCCTTAACAAAAGATTATTTTGTGTATATTCTATCTTGTTTTGTTTATGGTGCATACACATACTAAATGGTAAAATTAAAGTAAATTTAGATATCATTTGTGACAAAGCGCACTTCAAGTTTATCAGGGCGTGAATAACTTTCTGTATATTCAACTA
Source organism: uncultured Solobacterium sp. (assembly GCA_905194705.1). GTDB lineage: Bacteria > Bacillota_I > Bacilli_A > Erysipelotrichales > Erysipelotrichaceae > Bulleidia. The sequence continues at coordinate 1,440 of CAJJTI010000139.1, forward strand.
AATTACCATTTTCATCGTATCCTATGAATTCAATATAGTTGACGATAGAGGTGGCACTTGGAAGATGAAGGTGCTTTTGAAGTTTTTCGCCAGCTTCTACCATCATCATTGTCTCATTAAATTTTACAGGCAAATGATTTTTGGATTTCATATAATCATAAAGCGATATGTGCTCAAAATTGTAATTATCGATATCTGAAAAAAAATGAAGAGGAACATAGGTAAACTCAATTGCAAGAGGTTCCTTGTTTCCAAGACGAATTCGATGAATACCGTATATTTCATCTTCTTCAGAAAGTCCAAGTTTATCTGCAAAGTATTTTCTGTTTTTGATTATACCTGTGCCTAAGCATTTATTGGAAATTTCAATACCAAAGTTACGAACTAAAGAGGTAAAGCTGGCATTTTTTGATTCATTTAGTACTCCTAAAGCAACTCGATTTTGTTCGGGTTTGCGGACAAAAGTTCCCTTTCCGTGAACGCGAATTAAGTAATGTTGGCTAATTAATTCGTCAAAGATGTCATGAATCAAATACCGACTTACACTATACATTGTTGCAAAATCCCGTTCGCTAGGAAGCAACTCCCCAGGAAGATATTCCTGTGTTTTAATTTTTGTAATGATACTAGATTTTATTTGTGCGGCTAATACATCATCATTGCTCATAAAACTACCTCCCTGATAAAACCAAAACGATCAATTAGCATATTATTTTCAAAAAAGACTGCAAGATGTCCTTGTTTATCATACATGAGCCCTTTGTATTTCATTAAAGGGCTATCAACAGGAATATTTAAAATTTGAGCAGTCTTTGTGTCTGCGTAAAGTAAGGTGACTTTTTGATTCGATTTTGCCAAGGTTATTTGACGATTGTTTGTAATCAAATCAATTGCAGGAGCAGAAGCAGCAATTTGTTGGGTGAGATCTGGATAGATATATTCAGGAATATAAGTTGTATTGATACAAATTAGTTGAGTACCATCTGAATAAAGCCAAACAATTTTGTATATTTTCGATTTTTCAGGAAGTAACATTTCGCTTGCAAGATAGTTATCTGCTTCTATTTTTTTGAAATCATATAATTCGTAAGTTAATTGTCCGCTATCTTCCTCTGAATGTAAGGAAAAATTACGAATGGATTGTAAAATGCGTTTAGGCGCTACGTAATAACCACTTCTTGGTTTTGAGATAATTGTTTTATCTTGAAGTAACAGATTCAAGGCTCCACGAACAGTTAAGCGTTGTACATGAAACAGCTCTGCCAGCTTTCGTTCCGAAGGCAGTTTGTCACCTGGAAGATAGTGTTCTTCCTTTAGCATGTATTTGATTTCTTTTGATAATGCAACATCTAAAGTTAATAAATTTTTTTTCATAAGAACTCCTAATATTATAATTTACTTGTAAATTATAATCAAATTATACGTTGTCAGTTCTTAAAAAGCAAATGGAAAGGAAAAAAGAAATGAATAAATAAAAAATAAATATAAAAACTGGTATAGTAAATTTGAAATGTGTTTCATACCAGAATAAAAGAAATATATACATTGTGCATAAATAAATGCATTTGTATTTATAAAAATACAACAATATTCAATATTCTTTACGTGAAGTATTGAAAAAATAAAAAAAACTGGTATACTAAATTTAAAAATAGTCACCAATACAAAAGAAGGGAAAGGGAAAACACTATGTTGAAATTTAATGAACAGAAACAGATTGAAAGTGTGAATGGAGCGCTTGCTCTGAGAAATCAAATTAATGAATTGATTGATGGAATTTGTAAAGAAGGATACAAGAATATTTGTTGGCTCGGTATCGGTGGAACATATGCATCTTGCCTCCAGGCAGAGGTTCATATGAAAGAAAAATCAAAACTTTCATTTTTTGTTGAAAACGCAGCAGAGTATTTGACAACTGGAAATAAAAAAGTTGGAGAAGGAACTATTGTAATTATTTCGTCTGTTACAGGAACAACTTCTGAAATCGTAGATGGAGTAAAAAAAGCACAGAAGAGTGGAGCAAGGGTGATTGGTTTTATTGATGTTGCTACTGCAGAACTTGCAAAACTTGTAGACTATGTGATTACATATCCTGCCAATGAACAATTGAAATTTTATATGGTAGCAGATAGATTTATGTACAATGCAGGAGAATTTCCAGAATATGAGGATTTATACAAGGAGTTGGATCAGTATTTGGCAACTGCACTTGTGGAAGTTGAAAAGGAAGCAGATGCTTTCGGAGAAGAATTTGCAAATCGTCATAAGGACGACAAAATTCATTATTTTGTTGGGGCTGGGAACCAGTATGGTGCCACATATTCTTATGCAATGTGTTATTGGGAAGAACAGCATTGGATTCGTACAAAATCTATCCACAGTGCAGAATTTTTCCATGGAATGTTAGAAATAATTGACAAAGATACACCAGTTACAGTATTTATTGGGGAAGATTCTCAGAGATCATTGAGCGAGCGCGTTGCAAACTTCTTGCCACGCATTTGTGGAAAATACAATATTATTGATACCAAGAAATTTGAATTAAAAGGAATTAGTCCAGAGTACAGAGGATATATATCACATTTAGTGATGCATGCGGTAACACAGAGAATTGATGCACATATGGAAAAAGTCAATTGTCATCCTATGGAAATCAGAAGATATTACAGACGTCTGGACTATTAAGGTGGAAAAATGGACAGAAAGATAAGAGTAGCAGCAATAGGAGATAATTGTATTGATTATTATGATTCATTGAATGAATCATATCCAGGGGGAAACCCAGTGAATGTTGCTGTATACATAAAACGATTAGGTGGAGAAAGTTCTTATACAGGTGCTGTTGGAACTGATTCATTCGGAAAAATCATGATAAGTGCAATTCAAAATAAAGGAGTCGATACTTCTCATATTCAAGTGCTGGATGGAAAAACCGCAGTTACACATGTTGACATTGTAGATGGAGATAGAGTGTTTGGAAAATATGAAGAAGGTGTTTTGGCAGACTTTAAGCTAAGAGAACAGGACATTTCCTTTATAAAGAAACATGATTTAGCGGTTACAGGAATTTGGGGAATGATTGAAGATGAGCTTCCACTTATTTCGAAAGAAATTCCAGTTGCATTTGATTTTGCCAATAAATTTGCAAATCCAATTGTTGAGAAAGCGATTCCATATGTGACATATGCATTCTTCTCTTTTGACGAGGAATCACGCAATGAGTTTAGACAGAAATATCATAGCATGGGCTTAAAAGAAAAAGAAAATTGTACGGAACAATTAAAGGAATTCATGAAAGCAATGCAACAAAAAGGACCTAAAGTCATTATTGCAACATTGGGGAAAAATGGAAGCATTGGGTATGATGGAAATTCTTGGTATCGATTTGGAATCATAGAGTGTAAAGTTGTTGATACAATGGGTGCAGGCGACAGTTTTATTGCCGGATTTTTATATGGGATTTTGAATGGATTGAATGTTCAAGATTCGATGGAAGCAGGAGCTCAGAATAGTGCGGTAACAATAGGGTATCAAGGGGCATGGTAGAAGGAGAATATAACAAATGAGAAAAAAATAGTGGCAATTGTTGGCAGTCTTAATATGTACATTGCCTACCGCCTTAGAGCGTGTCTGAAAAATCATTTCCGCAATCTGCAAACATATCAATGTA
>CAJJTI010000140.1 GCA_905194705.1 uncultured Solobacterium sp.
GATTTTTTTTGCTATCCTATTCACCATTTTGCACCCTTTCCCTGTACTGCACCGGACTGCAGCCTTCATGATTTCGGAAAATAGAAATGTAGTAAGACACATTCAGGTATCCTACCTTCTCCGCCACATCACTTACTTTCATATTTGTCTGACGCAAAAGTTCTTTTGACTTTTCAACACGATACCAGGTAATAAATTTTACCAGATTTTTTCCAGTTTCCATTTTATATAAAGTACTTAGATAGGCAGAAGATACCTGCAGCTGCTCTGCGATATACGATACATTTAAATCACTTTCACTGTATTTTTCATAAACCAGTTCTTTTGCCATGCGGACCAGGCGGTTTTCTTTTACCTCTTCTTTTTTCTCTTCATTTTTTAAACAACATTTTTATTCTAACACATTGATTATCATATTTCATAGAAAGATTGCTAATAAAGCGACTTCTAAACATAAAAAAGCATGTATTTTTGTCACTGTTGAAGTGAAATACATGCTTATTTTTATCATTTTAAATATTTAGATTATTTAACTTGAATAATTTTCATCATGTTGGCACTGCCTTCACCTGTTGGATAACCAGCAGTTAAGATAATGAGTTGACCTGGTTTAATACCATAGTCTTTTGCAAACATACAAGCTAATTCGTCATCATTTGTCATGTTATTTTGTACATCAGAGAATATTGGTGTTACACCCCAATAGCTTTCAAGTTTTCTTTGTGTACTCTTAGTAAATGTAATTGCCAAGATTGGAACACATGGTCTGAACTTGGAAATACGTCTAGCTGTTGTACCACCTTGAGTAAAGGCAACTACGGCACCAACATTATCAAGTGTTAATGTAGCGTCAGATACAGAAATACCAATTGCATCCTGAATTGTATCCCTGCTTGAACGTTTAGAAATTTCAAGTCTATCACGATATGGAATAATTGATTCTGTTTCTTCACAAATAGAACTCATCATTTCACATGCTTCTACAGGATACTCACCAGCTGCACTTTCAGCACTTAGCATAACTCCATCAGAACCATCTAATACGGCATTACAAACATCACTTGCTTCAGCTCTTGTACAACGAGGATTGTGAGTCATAGAGTCAAGCATATGTGTAGCTGTAATTGCTGGTTTACCAATGATATTAGCGTGCTTGATAATTTGTTTTTGATAAACTGGAACAAGTTGTGTTGGAATTTCTACACCTAAATCACCTCTTGCTACCATAACACCATCTGCAGATTCAAGAATTGAATCAAGATTGTCATAACCTTCCTGATTTTCAATCTTGGCAATAATTTGAATCTTTGGTTTACCTTCTTCAATTAAGATTTTACGAATTGCATTAACATCATCAGCACGTCTAACAAATGAAGCAAAAATAAAATCTACATCATTAGCACATCCAAAACGTAAATCATCTTCATCTTTCTTTGATAAGAATGGCATTGATAGTTTAACACCTGGACAGTTGCAACCTTTTTTAGAACTGATAGGACCATTTACTTCAACACGGCACTTCATTTCACTGCCATCATTCTCTAAAACTGTTAAACGCATCTTACCATCATTGATTAAGATATAGTTTCCAGCCTTTAAATCTTCAAATAATTCAGGGCAAGAAATATGGAAACGTTCATGTGTGCCTTCAATATCAGCTTTTACTACATAAACGATTTCACCTTTTTTATAATCTTCACTATCGTTTTTAAATACACCTAAACGAATTTCAGGTCCTTTTGTATCTAGGGCAATGGCTAAGTTTAAGCCAATTCTTTCGCCAACTTCACGAACCATTTTAATACGATTTAAATGTTCTTCATGTGTGCCATGACTGAAATTCAAACGAACAATATTCATTCCAGCATCAGCAAGTGCTGCTAATGTTTCTGGATTATCACTGCTAGGACCAATTGTACAAATAACTTTTGTCTTTTTGAATAAATGTCTATTATCCATAATTTTCCCTTTCATTTTATACGAGACGATCAAACAATCGATATAGTTGACGACGACTCTTGCGTGGTCTTTCTAACGCTTCTTCAATTGGTAATGACGTAATTTCATTATCAATGATACCTACACAATGACCACCAATGCCTTCCATTAGTAAATCAACTGCTTTTTCACCCATTCGGCTAGCTAAAACACGATCTTTTGGAGTTGGACTGCCACCTCTTTGTATATGTCCAAGAACGGTTGCTCTTCCACTAAAACCTGTATTTAAACTAACTTTCTTTGCCAGTCCATCCACATCAACAATCTTCTCTGTTACGATAACAATTGCATGATTTTTCTGAACGGCTTCTCCAAGATAACGCAATCTTTCTAAAACTTCAAGCTCGTCATAACCTGTTTCTGGTGAAATTACCATTTCTGCACCACAACAAATTGCTGTATATAAAGCAAGATCTCCACAATGGTTTCCCATAACTTCTACAATAGAACAACGGTGATGTGAACTACTTGTATCTCTTAATTTATCAACGTTTTCAACACAAGTATGTAATGCAGTATCAAATCCGATTGTAAAATCAGTACCTGGAATATCGTTATCGATTGTACCTGGTAAACCAATACAGTTAATACCTTGACGAGTTAACTCAAGTGCACCTCGATAAGAACCATCTCCACCAATGACTACTAACGCATCTATCCCTTTTGCTTTTAAATTGGCAATACATTTTTGTTGTATTTCTTTGTCACGAAATTCCACTAAACGTGCTGAACCTAACTTTGTTCCACCACGATCTAGAATATCTGATACAGACTTTCTATCCATATCTTCAAAATTTGCATTCAGCAAGCCTTTATATCCATCATGAACACCCACAACTTCAATACCATTGCTTAATGCAATTCTTGTGACAGAACGAATTGCTGCATTCATTCCAGGAGCGTCGCCACCTGAAGTTAAAATACCAATTTTACGAACCATAAACTACCTCCCGTAACGTTTTTTATTTTAACACGTTCTTTTTTTTCAATAAAGAATCACAATTACAAGATTAAAACATTGTATATAAAAAGATGGCAAAATCACCATCTTCTTAACAATTTGATTATTTAAGATGCAGTATTCTTCTATCTTCAGCAATTAGTTCAATTGGTTTTGATAAAGTCTGAATACGTTCGATAATACGCATAGCTTCATATTTATCTTCACTTTTATTGCTGAAAATATAATGTTCCAATAAAGTTTTATAATCTTCATTTGAAGTAAACCAGGTCATTAGATGATTTTGCATTCTGGCATCTAATATAGACAAAAGAACACTTCTATATTTTTCACTTACTTCTTCAGCACCGATATCATCAAATACAACAAAGTCAGCGTACATTAATCGATCAACTTCTGTTTTTGAATCTATATGATAATTAGAGATTCTTTCTGATAATCTTGAACATTGTACAAAAGCAACTTTACGCTTATTTTTCGCAGCTTCATTTAATGCACAGGCAGATAAATATGTTTTACCCGTACCCATATTTCCATAAAGATATATACCTTCTTTATTGTTATAGGCTTTGATTACTGATGAAAGAACAGAGATATATTTTTTATCTTCATTTTTTAAATTGATTTTATCAAAAAAAGCTGTTGTAAAATCATTACCTAAATCTCGTATCAAATAATATTTTAAGTGTTTTTCTGCTTCATCTTTCTCTAAAGCATAATCACATCTAACTAATTCATCTTCTAATACTGAATGATAGCTTAAAGATTCATAATACCCCTTTTGTTTCTGCTTGCAGTGTTTTAAACCAAGGCAATTTAAACATTGTTTCTTTGCTTCAAGATAACGATTCAACTTATATGGATGAAGCTCAATCTCTTCTTCAGGGATATTTTTATCTTTAAGTAATTTTAAAATTTCTGCATTACTTGATAATTCTTTGATTAACTTTTTTCTTGAGGAATCATCGATTATACCTGCACTAAAATTAATTTTTTCCATGTTCCCCCTTCATTTGTTGTAATAAGCTTTCTACTTCTAAAAGTTCATCTGCTTTAACAACTTCTTTATTCATCTTTGTTTCATCAATTTTATTCATATATTCTGGCATACTTGTAACATGCGTATAGATAGATTTTCCGGTTGTTCTTTTTTTAGTTTCTTTTATTGCATCTTCTCTAGTAGTAACACCATCTCTTGCCCATTCACCTGCCACCATATCAACAAATGCTTTGACTAAACGATTTTGGCTTTTTTTGAGTACATATTCAATTAAAACATTAATTACTTCATTTGAAAAATGCATCTTCATCGCTAAATCTTCCAGTATCTTTCTATCCGTAAAAGATACTTCAGCACCATTTTGTTTAGCCTGCAGGAAAGATACCGGTGGTAATAAATATGGATCTTTCGCTGAAACAATATCAGGTTTTGATTTTTGAGCAAGTACTCTTAAAGCATTTTGATCAAATTGCATCGTTCTTAAATTTACGCATCTTGTAACTAAAAGTCGCATTTTATCAGCAGATAAACCATATACTGTTGCTAGTTTTCCAATCAGTCTTAAATTTTCTTCTGACCTTAATTCAGCTGGAAATACTAAAGTGCTTGTCGTTGCAAAAAAATGTTCATAATCAAAATTGATTTGTACTTCATCGTCTGAAAACTCATATCTTGGTTTTAATTTACTATATTCGACAGTCGCATCATATGTATTAGTATTACTTGTATGATTAACAATACGGGTTATTTTACGATAATCATTTGTAGAAATTTTATAGTTCCCCATTCGACCTAAATTTAATTCCAATTGCTTTTTACCAACAGCATTTAAATAAATAGAAAGCATGTCTTTACTTGCTAAGAAACCCTCTTCATCAAGAGGTGCTTTCAAAGAATAAATATATCTATTTTTTTGATCGGTTTCTTGAACATAAGTATCTAGTAAATTAAATTCTTCTAAATGAATTCGCGCTTTTTCAATAGATTCAATACTTAAATTCAATAAAGTAGACAGTCTTTGATGTGAGTCTGAAGTTTTCTGTAAAAAAGCATCTGTATATAAAGTCATATATAACGCTAAAGCATCTACAGAAATAATCGGCTGATAAAATAAATAAAGAGAACGTAACATTGAACTGCTTAAATAATC
>CAJJTI010000141.1 GCA_905194705.1 uncultured Solobacterium sp.
AATATTTAATAAAGCACCAGCACCTTGAATAATCATGTTGTAAATGGCATTACCTGTTGCCTGCATGAAACGCTCATAAACAATTTGTACAAATATACCAAATCCAAATATTGTACAGATTTGCATATATGAAATGCCTTCTCTAATGATTTCCATATCATTAGAGAATAGCAGCAGGAATTGTTTTGAACAGAAAATACCAAACAATATAAATAAAGAAGCGTGGAATAAAGCCATAAGTAAGCCATGTGTTGCAACACTGTTTGCTTTATCGAATTCTTTACTGCCTAAAAATCTTGCAAGAAGAGCTTGAACACTGATAGCTCCACCAACAGATAGAGATACCATGATCATCTGGATTGGATAACATAAAGAAACAGCGTTAAGAGCTACTTCACTGTATCTAGCGACAAACATACTGTCGACAATATTATATAAAGCTTGAATTACCATAGATAAAATAATAGGACCACTCATATTGAAAAGCAGTTTACCCATAGGCATTGTTCCTAATTTGTTATTTTGCATAATAAAAAACCTCCCAGTTCTTTTACAAAGGCACTTTGAGGTTTCTGATGTTTTCACAAAGTGGAGAAACGTCTTGTTTCGGTTGATATTAAAACAAATTATTTAATTTGCGTCAAGTTCATTGACAAAAATATAAATTTAAGTCATAATGAAAACTGTTCTCAATAAGGAGTTGAATGAAGACAAGAAATACACATCAAAAAGAAATTATCCAAAATATTATGCAGGGGAAAGGAGTGCACAAACATGCCGAAGATGTACTTCTTGAAGCAAAACAAATGGATAGCAGTATTGGACTTGCAACGATTTATCGAAATCTAAATTCTCTTGCTCAACAAGGTAAGATTCAGAAAATCGAAGGAACAGGTTATAGCTATTATGATGCTAATCCAGTACCACATGATCACTTTATCTGTAGTGAATGTGGCGATATTATGGATGTTATTTCTGATTATGATCAAGCACTTGATAGTTATGCAGAAATAGTGACAGGTGCTAAAATTGTTAAACATTCTATAACTTACGAGGGATTATGTGAAAAGTGTTTAAAAATACACGAAGGAGAAAAATAATGGAGTTAAAAGGTAGTAAAACAGAAGCTAATTTACAAAAAGCATTTGCAGGAGAATCTCAAGCTAGAAACAAATATACATATTTTGCAGAAAAAGCTAGAGAAGAAGGTTATGAACAAATCGCTAATTTCTTCTTAGAAACAGCACGTAATGAACAAGAACATGCAAAACAATGGTTCAAAGCTCTATGCGGTGGTGAAATTCCTACAACAGCAGAAGCACTTCAAATGGGTGTAGATGGTGAAAACGAAGAATGGACAAGCATGTACAAAGAAATGGCAGAAGATGCTAGAAATGAAGGTTTCACAAGAATCGCTGCGCAAATGGAAATGGTTGCTAAAGTAGAAAAAGAACACGAAGAAAGATATCAAAAACTTCTTGATGATCTAAAAGCACAAAAGACATTTGCTAAAGATGAACCAGTTGTATGGCAATGTGAAATCTGTGGTTATACAGTAACATCAAAGACAGCTCCAAAAGTATGCCCATTATGTGGATATAAAGAAAGCTTCTTCGAAATTAAGAAAGAAAACTATTAATAAAAAGAAAAGGTCGCAAGTAATTGCGGCCTTAATTCATATGATCTAATGCTTTGGAAACAGCTGTAGCGATAATACAGCATACAATCATTTCTATTGCACCCTGTACTCCAACCATAGCTAGGATTAATGCAATAGGACCATTAGTTCCAAGCTTTTCAGCAAAGCCCTGGATATAGTCGGTGTTGTAATAGAAAAGCATGATGAATCCCATAAAGAATACAGTATTGAAAAATGGACAGCTTAATGAACCAATGATTCTGCTGCTGTTCTTTTTTTCATTCTTTGTAAGAGCTTTATAAATAAGTCCACAAAGTAAGCCGCATAAGATTCTCGCAATAACTGTTACGATGAAACATGCCCATGGATTTATACCTAATAAAACAGATTTCATACCACCATCAGTAAATGCCTGGAAGAAACTTGTTAATCCAAAGATAGCACCAAGTACAGCACCTGCTAGAGGACCTAATGTCATTGCACCAATAGCTACCGGAACGCATAAGAAGCTTACGTTTAACATTGGTGTTTTAAATTGCCCAAGTGAAGTAAATGCCATAACTAATACAACGGCAGATAAAAATGCTAAGTTTGTTAAGTATTTTGTTTTTTGATTCTTCATTTCCCTAAATTCCCTTTTCTAATATTTTCTTGAATAATTGAATTTGCTAATTCATATAATGTGTCAGATCCTTTTTTCGTACCAGTCTGTCTAGCATAAACTTGTTCTGCTTTGACATTGTGGTTTTTCCAGTCGATACCATTATTTGCATTATTTAACAACATTGGCTGAATATTATCCATAGCTCTCGCAAATTGAGATTCTGATGTTTCTTGGGCCTCAAATTCATCAAATAAAGCAATTAATTCTTTTTTCTGATCCTCAGGTAATAGAGAATAGATTTTTTCTTTGGCTTTCTCTTCTCTTTCTTTTTGTGTCTTTTTACCTTCAGGATCATATGCATAAGTATCGCCAGCATATATTTCAACAATGTCATGGATTAAACACATCATCATTGTTTTGGCTATATCTATTTCGTTATTTGCATATTCTTTTAATAGATATGCCATGACAGCCATATGCCAAGCGTGTTCTGCATCATTTTCATTTCGACCATTTCCAGATAAATGTGTTTGTCTGAAAATATTTTTTTCTTTGTCGATTTCCAAGATAAATTTTAATTGTTCTTGTAATCGCTTTGTCATGTAATCCCCCTTTACTTTTGAATTAGTATACCCCATATTTCAGTGGATTTGGTACAAAGAAACTGCTAATATATGGAATATGAAATTAGATAGTTATAAATTTACAGATTATTACCACAAATATATCGTCTTTGAAGCAGATGATTTAACGGATTACATGAAAGAAAGAATTAAGGTAACAGAAAAAGACTGTTATATGCTATGTTCTTGTTTTGTTGATCAAGAAAATGGATTGCTTAGCTTTAATGTACTTTCTATTGGTGCTTCTTTTGATAAGTGTACTAAAGGTTTAAAAAGAAAAAGTATGCTTGCAATATTTGGAGCAGATTTTGTTATGGATTTAGAGTGTAGAATTATTGAACCAACATTAGAAATGATACAGAAAAATAAAGCTTTTATTGAAAATGCTGAAAAAGATGAAGATGAAGATTTGATGGCTACTAGATTTGATAACAGAATAGATGATGTACGTGATTTATATTATCCAGATATTGTTTCTGTTGGGATATTAGAAGCACCTTCTATTGTTGAATTAGATATGAAAATTAAAAGATTTCATGGTCCATTTCTTGAAGGTAATTTATTAGACGTTCCAGAGGATATGAAAAAAGTACATACAGATGATTTAGTTAGGGCTTTACCATATTATATGGATTCTTCGCGATTAGTTGCTGTGTTTGTTGGAGAAAAATTATCCAAAGAAGCTAGAAAACAATACAACAAAATGATGAAATTAGGTAAAGAAGCTATATTTGGTTTTAGTAAACCAATATTAAGGAGTTAAAAATGGAAGGTAGTTCAATTAGTAAAATTAAGTGTCCATATTGTGGTACAGAGTTCGAATTTACAAAATATGATTTTATCAATGCAGATAAAGATAGAGATTTAAGAGATGAGTGTGTATCAGGCGATTTATTTAGAGTAAGTTGTCCACATTGTAAAAAAGAATTCATGTTGCTATATCCTGTTTTATATTTTGATCCATCTCATAAGTTTGTTATTTGGTTCAGCGCAAAAGAAATGCCTAAATCAATGGATGCATTAAAAAAAGAAATTGCAAGGAGTGGTTATACATTAAGAAGATGTAGTACATTAGATGAATTTACAGAAAAAATTCAGATATTTGAAGATGGACTAGATGATGTAATGGTAGAACTTGCAAAATATGACTGTTTCATCGAATTCATTGATAATAAAAAAGGTACAGTAGAAGATATAACAGCAATTACATATGAACGTGCAGATAATGGTGTTATCAAGATTAATGTGCGTGCAGATGATAAAGGTATGTCATTTACTATTCCATTATCTATGATGGAAGAAGAAATGAATACAGATATAGATAAATACAAAGTAAACAATGAAGATTGGCCTTGTATTAATCGAGACTATATCATTAGTTTATTCAAGAAAACCGAAGGAAAAGCATAAGCCACAGAAATGTGGTTTTTGTTTATCAATAGATACACGTAACAAAGTACTTTGACGATAAGCTAAAAATACATTATCCTGATCTAAAGGATATAATCATGGATAAATTTTTTAATGATATTAGTTTAGGACTTGAAACAGCATTTATAGATAGAAGTATTAACTCTAATTCTTTTTATCAACCTGAATTTTTATCAAATAATTATGAACAAGGAAGAAAGGTACTAGTTTCTTTAGAAAAAGAATTACTAAATTGTGATGAATTTTCTATAAGTGTAGCTTTTATTACAAGAAGTGGAATTGAACCCTTACTTTTAACATTAAAAGAATTAGAAAAAAAGAATATAAAAGGAAGAATTTTAACAACAGACTATTTGTTATTTAGTAATCCTAGTGCATTAGATAAATTAAATGAATTATCTAATATTGAACTGAAAATGTATAAAACAAGTCGAGAAAGTGGTGGTTTTCATACTAAGGGATATATTTTTAAACAGGATGAAATCTATCGCATTATCATTGGTAGTTCTAACTTAACAATAGATGCCTTAACACGTAATAGAGAATGGAATACAAAGCTAGTTACAAGTAGTGATGGAGCAATCTTACATGAGATAAAAGATGAATTTGAAGATTTATGGCAACATCCTGAAACGAAAAATTATAGTGAAGTAGCAGCAGATTATCGTATTAGCTACTTTGAAAATAAAATCAAAATTAAACAAGAAGAAATAGAAAA
>CAJJTI010000142.1 GCA_905194705.1 uncultured Solobacterium sp.
TCGTTACAGCTGCAGTACTCGGCTTTTTAAACAGCACTTTAAAACCTTTCTTAAAAGTTATTTCTTTACCTTTAAATATTTTATCTCTAGGTTTATTTTCTTTATTAATAAATGGATTAGTTTTCTCGCTTGCCTTAAATATTGGTGGAGGATATGTTTCAAATCTTACTTCTGCAATTATCGCTTCAATTGTTTTATCGATTACTAATAGTGGATTTGATACACTTTTGGACAATAAATAGTAATGAAGACATCGGTTATTTATTTTTCCAAAGGGAAAGATTTAAAGCAAATTGCAGAGATAGTTGGTGAAATATGTGGAGTAGAAGCGATAGATATGACATCGGCTCATCGCTTAGAACCTACCGATTTACTTTTTATCGGTATAGATGAAAGAAAAGGGAAAACAGATCAGGCAGTATTTGATTATTTGGATACATTTCCTTCAAATACAATTCTAGGGGCAGCCATATTCAGTGTCAGTAAAGATGGTAAAGATTATACAGGATTTGTCAGTAATCAATTAATGCATAAGGGAATAACGATGTTTCCAAAGAATTTAGTTGTGCATTCAAGTTCCCTGTTTTCAAAACTTTCCCTGAAAGATTTAAATAAAGTAAAAAAATATACGGAAACAGTTCTAAAAGCTTTTAATGGATAATGGTATACTAGTAAAGATATGAAAGTTGTAATACAAAGAGTTAGTGAAGCTTCTGTCACAATAGATGGACAGATACATGGAGAAATCAAAAAGGGTTTTTTATTGCTTGTAGGCATTCAAGATGCGGATAATGAAGAAATTATTCGAAAAATGGCAGATAAAATATATAGAATGCGCATTTTTGAAGATGAAAATGAGAAGATGAATTTATCCTTACCACAGGTTGGTGGTGAGATATTGAGCATTTCTCAATTTACTTTATATGCGGATTGTAAAAAAGGAAATCGACCAAGTTTTTCTTTAGCAGGTGAAAGACATCACGCAGAAAAGATGTATTTATATTTTAATGAATACATGAGAAGTCTAGGCATAAAAGTTGATGAAGGTATTTTTGGGGCAGATATGAAAGTTCGATTATTAAATGATGGCCCAGTAACAATCATCTTAGATTCAAGTGAGTGGTAAATGATATGGGAGAACTTGTTTATGGAAGTGAATTATCACTTCTTTATAAAAAAGAGATGAAAGAAAAAATAGATGCTTTAAAGGTTGCTAATAAAAGAGTACCTTGTTTAGCAGTTATTTTAGTTGGTAATAATCCTGCTTCTCTTTCATATATTAAAAGTAAAGAAAAAGCATGCAGTTCAATTGGTATGGACAGCAAGTTTATTCATCTTGACGAAGAGGTTGGCCAAATTGCATTAGAAAATGAAATTCAAAAGTGTAATGAAGATGATTCTGTTGATGGTATCTTGTTACAATTACCTTTACCAAAAGGTTATAATGAAAATAGAGCTATATTTAAGATTGATGCCAGTAAGGATGTGGATGGTTTACATCCCCTAAGTGTTGGTAAGTTGTATCTTGACGAAAAAGGATTTGTTCCATGTACTCCAAGAGGATGCATGGCTATATTAGAAGCGATGCATTGTGATATTGCTGGCAAAAATGCCGTAGTCATTGGTAGAAGTAAATTAGTTGGAGCACCTCTTGCTCGCTTACTTCAAAATGCCAATGCGACAGTAACAATATGCCATTCCAAAACAAAGAATTTAAAAGAAGTATGTAAAAATGCGGATATTCTTATTTGTGCATTAGGTAAACCAAAAATGGTAAATCATGAATATATCAAGCAAGGTGCATATGTTGTGGATGTAGGAATTAATCGTATGGAGAATGGTAAACTGTGTGGAGATGTGGATACGGACGATGTATTACCATATGTTACGGCAATAACACCAGTTCCTAAAGGAGTAGGACCAATGACAGTATGTATGTTGCTTGCAAATACATTAGATGCATATGAAAGCAGGAATCTATGAACAAAGTAGTAGAATATGATTTAAATGATATAGTTGAAATGAAGAAGGAACATCCATGCCATAAGTCAAAATTATGGACAATTATTAGAATGGGTGCAGATATTAAAATTAAATGTCAGGGTTGTGGTGCTGTCATTATGTTTCCACGACACGAGTTTGATAAGAAATTAAAAAAGGTGATTGAACATCATCAAGTGGAGGAGAATTAAATGTCATTAACAGCTGGAATTGTTGGTTTGCCAAATGTTGGAAAATCTACTTTATTTAATGCGATTACAAACAGCCAGGTATTAGCGGAAAACTATCCTTTCGCTACAATTAATCCTAATGTAGGTGTAGTAGAAGTGCCTGATGAAAGAATGGATAATATGGTGGAATTATTCCATCCAAAAAAGACAATCTATACTACATTTGAATTTACAGATATTGCAGGTCTAGTGAAAGGTGCTTCTAAAGGCGAAGGACTAGGTAACCAGTTCTTATCTCATATTCGTCAAACAGATGCAATATGTCATGTAGTACGTTGCTTTGATGATTCAAATATCATGCACGTTGAAGGTTCAGTTGATCCAATTCGTGATATTGAAGAAATAAATCTTGAATTATGTATTGCCGATTTAGATACAGTAGAAAATAGAATTTCTAAAGTTGCTCGTAAAGCACAAACTAAAGAAAAAGATGCAATTATTGAATATGAAATTCTAACTAAATTACAAACTGCCTTAACAGCAGGAAAACCAGTTCGTTTACTTGATTTAAGTGACAGTGAATTAGAATACTTGAAAGGTTTTTCACTTTTAACAGCAAAACCAGTTATCTATGTTGCTAATATGAGTGATGAAGAAATCGCTAATCCAGAAGCGAACAAATACTATCAAAGTGTTATAGAGTTTGCTAAGGGTGAAAATAGTGAATGTATCGCTATTTGTGCAAAGATTGAAGAAGAATTATCAGGACTTGATAAAGAAGAAAAGATTGCTTTCTTAGAAGATTTAGGTATCAAAAAGAGTGGTCTAGAAGAAATAATTCAAGCTGCTTACCATTTATTAGGTCTAAGAACATTCTTTACAGTAGGTGAACCTGAGTGTAGAGCATGGACATTCCATGAAGGTATGACAGCTCCAAAATGTGCTGGTATTATTCATACAGATTTTGAAAAAGGATTTATTCGTGCTGAAGTTTACAGCTATGAAGATTTAATGGAATATAAGTCAGAAGTAGCTTTAAAAGAACATGGAAAAATACGTCTTGAAGGAAAAGATTATATTATGAAGGATGGAGATGTAGTTTTCTTCCGTTTCAATGTATAACGCACTAAAAAGGTGATAGAATAATTATAGAAAGAGGTGGCATTATGAAACTAATATTAGCAATTGTTTCCAATGATGATGCATCAAGCGTAAGTTCTTCATTAACTAAAGGTGGATATTCAGTAACTCGTTTAGCAACAACAGGTGGTTTCCTTCGCGCAGGAAATACAACAATTATCGTAGGTACTGATGATGATAAGGTAGAACATTGTATTGAAATTATTGGTAATGAATCTAAACGTCGTACAGAAATTGTACCTTCCACAGCAAGTTATGATATCGGAAGATATGCTTCATTTCCAGTTGAAGTACAAGTTGGTGGAGCAACAATTTTCGTTCTTGATGTAGAACAATTCAAAAAATTATAGGAGTAAAGCGGGTAACCGCTTTTTTTAAATATGATTAGACAGGCAAATTTAAATGATATTTCTGGCATTATGAAGATTATTCAGGAGGCTCAGAAATACTTTAAAGAAAATGGCATTCCACAATGGCAAAATGGATATCCTGATGAAAAACAAATACAAAGTGATATTGAAGAAAATGGCACTTATGTATTAGAAGAAAATAATCAAATTATAGGTACATTCTATATTACATTTAAGGGTGATCCATATTATAAAAAAATTGATGGGAACTGGTTAAATACAAATAAGTATGCGACTGTTCATCGTATTGCTGTTTTACCTTCTTTTAAAGGCAAAGGATTAGCAGGTAGGTTATTTCAATATGCTGAAAAATTAACGCAAGAGCAAGGCTTGCGTGATATTCGCATTGATACGCATGAATTAAATCATTCTATGCAAAAAACTTTAAAGAAAAACGGCTTTATTAAATGTGGAAATATCACAATTCAAAATAATGAACCTAGAGTAGCATTTCAAAAAATGATATAGAAAAAATAGCCTGTATGCAATCATACAGACTATTTTTAAACATCCAAGCAGAAAACCTACTACTCTTGAGTGGTGAGATGAATGCATTTAATAAACTAAAATTTTACTATAAAAGGCAAGTTTTAATGAATAATTCTATAATATATACAGAGGATAATTCTGTTTTTATAAATTGTGAAATATAGGTTTCATTTGATCAAATGTACAAAATTCTTTAAAACCTAATGATTTTAATTCATCTTTTGTTTTATCGATGAAAGCACCAAGATGTTCTTTTTTATGACTGTCACTGCCAATTGTTAATATTCGTCCACCTAATTCTTTATATAGCTTTAAAATATCACGTGATGGAGTAAGATCATCAATTCCATATCTGTAACTTGATGTGTTAATTTCGATGCCTTTATTATCTGCAATAACGGTTTTTAGAATCTCAGTAATGATTGCCTTAAGATATTTAAAAGGATAATTTCCTAATGGGTCATAACGTCGAATGATATCCATATGGCCTAATACGCTGTAATGATGATAATTTTGTACTAGGTATAATAATGATTCATAGTATTGCTCATTATATTCTTGCTGGGTTTTATTATGTTGAAAATTCTGATTCCATAATTCTTTATTTTCAATTTCATGTATAGATAAAATAATAAAATCAAAAGGATATTGTTTAAATAAATTTTCAAATCGTTCAATCGTATGTGCTTGCATCCCAAATTCTAAACCTAACTTTAAGAATACAGGTGGGAATTCTCGGTTACTTGTATCCGAGATGAAAGCCATTTTTCTAGCTTAAATACTATAC
>CAJJTI010000143.1 GCA_905194705.1 uncultured Solobacterium sp.
TGAGTGGTGCAAGGAGCATTGGAAAGAGATTCTCATCACAGTAACAATTGTAATATGAGCAGTATTAGCTATAGTTGCTGTTGTTGCTTCTGGTGGTTTAGCTTTAGTTCCTCTGTTAACTACAACTTTGACTACTTTTGGAATATCAGCAGGTACAGCCTTAACTATCGCAACTGTGACAAGCTATACAGTTGCTGCAATAGCGATACTTTCAACTCTTGAATCAAGTACATTAAATATAATTGATACATGGTGAAATATTGATAATTCAGTTTTTAATACATTTCAAAATATATTAAATTGGACAAGTACAATATCGAATTGTTTTTATTCCATTGGTTCTATTTATAGTAGTGTAAAAGAAATTTCAAATGCTGATTTAAGAAATTATGGAAAGCAATAGACAACTAATCCTCAATTTCGTTCAGCCATAAGCGGTGCAAGTGAATATAATTTCACACTTAAATCTGATTCGTCAACTTTCTGGTCTGGAATTGGAGATGAGGGTATATGTAACGGAGATCAAATAGCGGCAAATTGTGCGGATAAAATGGGAAGATCTACTTTGGAAACAACTCTTTCATCGAAGGGTATTGAACTTCCAAATTGGGATGTTTCCAATCCTTCTACAATAAGCGCATGGAATAGTGCTTATTCCTCCTACGCAATGCATTCTTCAGGGAATGTGGAAGCGTTACTCGGAAATACTGTTCGACCAACCAGTGTATGGAACGTCTTTGAACGTACTATTTTAAGAATAAATCCTAATGCAGGAAATATCACAATATATACGCCTACTGCGGTTAATGTGATTACGCATACTACTCAGGTTGGTTCACTAATAAGGAGCTTGTTTATAGGAACTTCTCAAACGGGAATATTATTAAATGATTGGAATAAAAAATGAAAGAAATTAAAATTACAGGTACGAAATGGTATGTCGATATTGAGTACAAAGAGAATATCGCAAGATTTTGTGGGGAAATGTGCGTAGATGGTTTTTATGCAACAGTAAATAGTATATCTTGGATAAAACATCAAGGATATATCGAGAAGAATGAATTGACTGAACTTATCAAAGCGGTGCGAAAGCAAAATAAGAATAGTTCATTCAAAATTGAGTTTGTAAATGATGATGGAAGCGAATATAAATAATATATGCTGGATTTTTACCGGGTAAAGGAGTGGTTTATGAGATACAATAATGAAGTATTTGTAAAATATAGAATAGATAAAAATTCTATTGTTTTTTGGGGCTTCGGACATTAATGAAAATATTTCCGATGTTGTGACTATTGACTAAAATGTGGCTGATGCTATTGATTTTGCAATTGCTCTAAATATGCAACATGGTTCTAACTATGAGAATATTGAATTAAATTTTGGATTCTCACGAGAAGAGGGAAATCTTTTTAATGGGGAAAATCCTCCAACTGTTGAAGAGTTTAAAAGGAGAGCAAATGAATTGGGTTCAGAGGTTATGAAAGATTTTGTTCATGAGGCATTACAGTATGTTGAATTTAACGATAATTTAGACATTGTGGATTTTGCTAATGGAAGTACTGATAGAATGATATCCTATAGTGGAGATATTATTTCGACAAGGTATGACGATCAGGATTTTTTATCTGATATTGATCCGAATAATATACAGTATAACTTTGAGAACAGTAACAGTAATTTTCTGAAAGTTCAACAGGAATATAATAAGGCTGTAATGGATGGCATAATCGATCCTAAATCGGAGTTCATATTAAATAATGGTGGTATTGATCAAATTCGCAATAATATAAATTACGATGTTAAATCTACTTTGGGTGCTTATATTGATGGTGAACTTGTAGGAGAAAAAAAGAAGAGAGCAGATAAATATAAACAGCATATTGATGCCTTTATAACATTTTTGTAAGATTAACTTAATGAGGGATTTGTTTATAATGAAACATAAAACCATATTTTCTACGATGATAATTATTACTTGTATTCTTATAATATTTTTGGCTATTGTAATAGGTTTCGGAATATGGTTCTTAAACAGTGATAATGAAACAGAAGCTGATTTACAGTGGAAACGAAAAACCATTAACGACTGTATTAATCAAACAAGTCAGAATTATTATGAGATACGTGAGTTGGTTTGTGATCCGGGCTCTGATGTTGCACTTTTGGGACACGATTATGATTTGCTCAGCAAATTAACGAATCTTGAAACAATTACTATTGTCGGAATCAGTGATGCTTCAGATGCACAGAACTTTTTTGAAGAGTTAACTAAACTAAGAAAATTAACTTCTGTTAATATTGTAGATTCACCTATTGGTTCAATAAGAAAGCTGGCAGATATCAGAAGTCTATCAAGTTTATGCATTAGATCTAATCCTTATGGGGGTGCTCGTTTTAAAATTGACGATATTGATTTGCTCGGAACAGAGGGAAGCTTCAAGAATTTAAAATCGTTGGAATTATACGATGTTCAAATTGAAACCTTACCGGATTTATCCGAATTAACGGAATTGAAATCACTTTCAATTTCAGGAGCTGATTTTACCAAGCTGGATGATGAAAGTGTTAATTGGGAGAATATTGTATCCCTCAATATAAATTCTACAAATATACACTCAATAGATAAAGAAATTATAAATAGACTTTATAATCTAAAAGCTTTAGATGTTTCTTATTGTAATATTACAGACATAAGCTTTGTGTTAAACTTACCAAAATTAGAAGAGTTCTCATATTTAGGACATGATACTTATGGAATTGATTTGAAATGCTTAAATGAACATCCAAATTATGATGAAGCTTGGATGAAAGATTAAAAAGTTTAATAGAAGATAATGTTATGAAAGTAATATCAATTGAATATCCAACTCCGTTGAAGAATTGTAACATAAAAAATGATAATATTGATGTTTTTGTCAAACTGGAAAACGGAAATAAATATTGCATTACTGTTGCAACAATCGATTGGATAAGCGATCATGTGGGAGAAAGGCATTTACCAAGCGGATCACCTGATTAATAGTTAAAGAATTACAAAATCAGTTTATTGAAGATGCTGTTAAAGAATACTCAGAAGATGACGCATACTGGCTGCGGGTATTCAGTATGTCTTATGGGAATGAAGTTCCTGATTGATATAAACTTAAAACTTTATGACAATCAATATCAATCTTAGAAATAATCAATCGTGATAAAATATTTAATTATGCTTTAACTTTTATTCAAATGTTTTGAAGATAATGATGCTCAAGAAGGATCAGAAGTAAATGCTTTTCGACACACTTTTTGGATTTCAATTATAACAAATAAGTGGGGAGAGAATATAGGCTTACAAGCTGGTAATGCTCATGAAAAAAATCAAAACGTTATTCATGAAATCAAAGATATATACTCGCATAGGTTTAAAACTTTAGGTGATGCTGATCAAGCAGTTGATTTGTTAAACAATGTTATTGGACGGGAAATTGGAAAAACAACATCAATTGATAGTACATCCAAAGATATAGCAAAAAAAGTATTAGATTACTATTATACAAATGGATTAAATATTGTGAAGGAAACTGATGATGGATATTATGTGATTGTAAAAGAACGACTTTCATACGAACGATACAAAGATGATTTAATTATATTGGAAACACTTGATGAAAACGGATTTCCACCAGATAATAAATACTATAATAAAAAAGGTGATTGAATTGGTCAAGAAATATATTAGAGTAATTTTGATTGGAGTATTGTGTATGGGAGTTATACTGAGCATTTTTTCAATAATAAATTATCGCCATTCAAAATCGTTAAAGGATAAAATTATAAAAAAATGTAATGATGATACCGAGATTATTATACATATGTCTGATTTTACTGGCTTTGAATGGGATAAGTGTATTGTATATGAACCGTCAACGCAAACGAAAGATATATGTGATGCATTTGATATAAATTATAATACATATCTCGATTTGAATTATGGGATTATTTTCCTCAATAATAACAATGTTACTTATGAAGAATTTTTCAAAGTCTCAGATTATGATTTTACAAATAAAATTCCAGAATTTATTATTTATCCATATAGACAAAACGAAAGTACGCAAGTAAAATATGCAAGTTTTGAAAAGAATGAAGCGGAATTTAAATGTATAAAGAAACATTCTGATAATGGCTATTATTATAGGCTTTACCCTATTAATTAAGGCGACATCGCACAAAGATTTTGGGTTACACTTGATTTTAAATAAGAGCATAAAGTGGTAACAAATGATCCGACGGCAACAACGGCTGTATATTGGTGAGCAGAATGGTATGCGTTTTTGAAAAACAATTAAGGTGAGATGAGATGGAATATTTATTATTTGAAATACTGTATCGAGGTTTAAACTATGAGAAGATGCGAACCACTAAACACATAAAAAGCAAACAGATAATTGAACTTAGAAAACATATGGCACTATTGAAAATGGTTTTGCACCTTGTCAATGCTATATACTATAAATTAGGAAATGATTATTGCAAAGCAATAAAAAATAACATTACATCAATAATAAAAATTGATCCTGAATATGCCGTAAAATATTATCACCCTTTATTTATTAATGATAATGCTGATTAGAAATCACTGAAATCAAAAGTGCTTTCCATGGATGAAAGCATATGTGATGTTGATGATGTTATCAGCTCGATAAAATCATCAACGCAGACCCAAGAGGACAAAATTAAATCACTTGAGTCATTGAAAGAAAATATTAGTGAATACATTTCCGATGTTGTGACTATTGACTAAAATGCGGCTGATGCTATCAATAAAAGCAAAAATGACTTTTAAGAGAAATATGAGTACTTAAAGCCGGATATTGAGAAAAGCTGGTTGGAAGAAAAAGTAGATAACGCTTGTGAGTGGTGCAAGGAGCATTGGAAAGAGATTCTCATCACAGTAACAATTGTAATA
>CAJJTI010000144.1 GCA_905194705.1 uncultured Solobacterium sp.
TATGATCTCTTCGCCGTTTATAACTAAATGAATAAGCTTATTATCTTCTCTTATGTAAGTTTCAACAACTGTTTTCTCAGCGTTTTTTTCACACTATAGATTCCCTGTTAAGATTTATTATATCAGCTTTTGAACTTTCTAGTAAATTTTCAAATTCTTCGCAACCATAGTTATGAATAAATTCAAGTTCTTTTTCTGAAATAAAAAACGCTATATACATTTTTAAGTGATCTTCAATTTTTGAAAATTCTTCTGGTAAAACATATGATTCCGTAAAATAAATCGCTGTTTTATTATGCCTTTTTGAAAAATCTGCAATTATGTTATCTAGACCTTCAATTATTGTACCTCTGCCAAAATCCATTTGTTGTTGAAGAACATAAAATAAAGCATTCGCAAATACAACAGCACAATTATCATAATCATCATCTACTGGCATAATTACTTCACATGAATTATTAATTAAATTCGAATAATTTGACAGTCCCAAAGATGCGAATGTTAAACAATCTTTAAACGTTCTGTCAAATCCCAAAAGTTGTATAACGTATTCGCCGCTTGTATATTTATCTACACCTATATATTTTCCTAAAAACAATTCATAATGGTCAAGTATACTTTCACCTAAACTCATTCAGCAAAATCTCCTTTCACTCCTTCAAATATATGTTTTATATTGCATTCATGACACTGAACTCTCAAATCTGAATTATAACAGTCTAAAACTTCTGTTCTTGTAGGAGTTGTTTCTAATGATTGTAATTTTACCTTTCTCTCAGCCCAAGTCTCTGGATAATGATCAAGGTCATAGCCTATTCTATCAACCGGACCATTCTTGGTATTTATTGTTATCTTATCAGGTATTTCTTTTCCACAAGTTGGGCATTTCATTTTTCCGTTAGAGTTTCTTGGTGCCTCACTTTCTGCTTTTTGTCTTGCACTGCGTCTAAATGATCCCCTTGCATATAAATCACTTGCATTATGCACCAACACACCAAAACCACTAACGTGATGTGTATGGTAATCCTCCACCTGAAAATTATACACCTTTACGGGTTTATCTGTCAACTCAACGTCAAAATTTTCAACTAAAAGAACATTTCCGTTTACATCAAGGAGTTCATCACCAACTATTCGTTCTCCTGCTTTGATAAAGCCTTGATTTTTTACATAAAACGGGTGAGTTTCAGTCGTTATGATTTCTTCGCCGTTGATCACCAAATGAATAAGCTTAGAATCTTCTCATATATAGATTCAAAACGCAAGTTAGAAAATAGATAATAGTATGGTTTCAGAATCTTCTAATTCAACTCGAATATGTTTACTATCAATTTGATCTATTTCACTCACCCACATTGTTTCTTTATTGGTGCCTCTTCCCCAAATTTTCCATTGATTTAATGATTTATATTTGGTAGAAAATTCCTCAAATGGATCTCTTAAATAATAAATAATCACACCTTCTCCACCAACAGCACAGTATGTCTCATCGTCTGAAATCAAAGCAACATCTGGATCGCCATAGAATTCACCAATTAAAATTAATTGAGATGTTGCTTTTAATTTGAGAAATACTTTTTCATATTCATTTAGTATAAGATAATTATTACTTTCTGCCATTTGTTTCATTTCAACAATCACCTTAATCAATATTATTAAAATGTGTCAACTGATTATATTCAGATTTCGAAATACCTATCTGTTTTCCATTAACAAATTTATTATTTGGGATTTGATTTCCATTAATATCAGTGTATACTCTTTTTCCTGTTAAAGTTGTGTCTTCAATCCTAAAGTAATTACCATCTGTATCATATACTACTTGTTTTCCCGTTTTAGGATTATTATATATCTCCTTGCCGCTAAAAGCTGTGAGACTTTTTCCTGGTTTATGGGCATTTTATCACCTCCATATTGTTAAAGTAAAATAGTTTTAAATGCCGTCTGTCAGTTCAGCTATAAGTGCAATATGCTCACGCATTTTGACTTTTTTAAGGCTTTTTACAGACTCTTTTCCGCCAAGTGCAAGCAGCGGAACATATCCAAAGCACTCATCATACTCCAGTTCACCATATTTCTTAACTGCTGCGTTATACTTTTTGATAGTGAAATAATCGTCATCAAGGACGCCCTCTTCAACTTCCTCAAAAAAGTCCTCAAATCCAGTTGATATTATATCACTATCTTGATATCTATACTTGAGTATCCCGATATACTTGTTATCTTCCCATGTAATGATATCACCAAATGCTGTCGCAAATATCGGGATAGTAACTTCACCGTCAAAATAAGACTGCTGCACAAGTTCGATATACTCGTTCGGGTCTATCGCTTTTAAGTAACCATTGTAGAATGTTCCCAAACCAAACTCTCTCCAAAAATCAAACAATTCTTCAGGCAATCTGCCCTTATACTGTTCGATTCGTGACACATCAATATCTCTGAATTTAACGTAATCTTTTAACATATTATCTTCTCCGAGCAGAACCGAATAAAATCGGTTCTGCATTTATTATCAGTCCTCCGCAGGTCTTAACATACCCAAGAACGCAGTAAATGAGTCTGCCACCTTTGACAGCACCCAGCCTGAGTCCTCGCTCTCTTCGCTTTCAGCGTCTGCAAAATATATCGTACCATAATTATCGCCTTTGCCCAAACACAGCAATATCTGATTATCAAAAGAATCACAGGCTATCGGCAGATATTCGTCGGGGATAAGTTCCTCGTCCACCAAATTCTCGTATGACTCCATTATCTCGTTGTCATCATAGAAATAGTGTATATCACTGCCCTGCTCAAACTCATCCTCGTCGGAAGTTCCGTTCTCAATAAAATCGAACTCCACTTCATCCTCAGGCATTCCGCCGTTTGTTTTCAGCAAGAAGTCCTTATAGTCCTTTGGAAAGCTTAAATTCAGTTCACCCTCCATTTCCTTGATATCCTTGCTGCTTAGCTTTTCGCCAACTTCGACCAGTTTCATAATTATCCTCCTTTAAATTATTCCGTGTCTTATTTTAGTTGCTCCGCCCATATGATTAAATCCGCCACACCTTGGTGAATGGATTTTGGAAGGAACCATTAACACACTTTTTCCATCTTCCAAATGGTGCCAAGTATAATCCTTTGGTAATTTTATACCAGTTTCATTACGAATGATTTTAACATCTTTTCTAAAAACACCAGTTAATTTTGCTTTCATTTTTATCGGATTAGGGTGCTCTGGATGAGCAAATTTCTCGAACCTAGGATATAAATTTCCGTCTTTATTCTTTGTATACTTTATGGTTACATTTTTATTATCTATTTTTTTTTGTTATTGAAACACTACCGTCCCTGTGATTGACTCTTTTTACAAAATTTTTAGATCTTTTAGTCGGCAAATTACATTCATTATGAACCCAATTTCTATTCATACCAACATAGTAAGTATGAAAATCTTCAAATGGAAATAAAATAGCACCTCCTCGGGGTGCTAGCGAGGTATCCTCCGGCATAGCTTCTCAGTGGTATATAAAAAACTAAGAAAGCTATGCTTTCAAACACCTTGCCCACAATAACGCCGATAACTATAGTGCTGATAAAGTTAAGTAAAACCGTTATCCTCATATTAAATCCGTATTAATACAAATCGAAATCGCTTTCGGATATAATACCTTTTTCACATAGACGTTGCGTTATTTTGCAGGCAGTTTTCTTAAACATTAGAACTTACGCAGTTTCTTATAATCAGCAGGCAGTTCAGGCTGGTGAGTGATGAAAAGGCATGTAGAATTTACGTTTGATACAGTAACCAAAAGTGCCAATGCAACAAACACCTTACCCATTCTTGTGCTGAGTTTCATTAAATTTTTTTCATATGATCTTCTTCATTTCATAACAAGTTATGACTTGATTATACATAATATAAGAATAAAAAAACGTAAATGTCAAAAAGAACGTCTTTTTTGTAAAAAAAAATAGAGGTAACTTATTGCTACCTCTATTTTTCATACATTATCACTGATGTTTCAAACCAGTTATCAGATACATCAGTTTTTAAAAGTCCTCCATATTTTTCCGCAATATTTTGAACACTCTTTAACCCTATTCCATGATTTATCTCATCATTTTTTCTTGACCTTTTATCCTTGTGTATGATTCCGTCAAATGAATTTCCTACTAATATTTTAATGTAGCCCTGCTTATAAACAATATCGATAGTTATCTTCTTTTCATCGTTCTCTCCTAGGAGACTTAACGCTTCAAGTGCATTATCTATCAGATTACAAATAACGATATTTAGATCAAATGAACTAATAAGAATTTGCTCAGGGAGAACAACATGATAACTTTTTTCAACGCTGTTGTTCTCTAACGGTGCCAATTTGTAATTCAGAACACTGTCGATCGTTTCATTTCCTGAGTCAATAATAACATTATTACTATAAATATAATCATTGGTTTCAGCAAGGTAATCTTTAAGCTGATCGTATTTCTCAGCACTAAGCAAACTTTGCATATTGATAATATGATTTTTCATATCATGCTTTAAAAATCTTATCTTCATCTGAGATTCCTGCATTAAATGCAACTGATTAAGATACGCCTTGTTTTGCTGCTCAATAACGTCAGTTTCATATTGCTGGGAAAACATATTTACCAAATTATCGTAAAGGTAAAGAATAACTATGTTCATCAATAATATGATAACGCTTAAAATCAACGATATGACATTGAGATCTTTTGCGACAAAGTAACCCACCATTATACTGCCAAGCGGAACAACTATCACAGTAATATAATACATTATCGGCAATTTTACAATTTGATTACTATCTTTAAAAAAGCTCTTAGCTATGATATTTACAAGT
>CAJJTI010000145.1 GCA_905194705.1 uncultured Solobacterium sp.
TATTTGCAAAAATAAACCATAACCATGAGCAAAAATAGTCATTTTACCGGACAGCAATAATGGAAATCTATGGATATGAAACAAACCTCGGATAGAGAGATTTCAATCTATCCGAGGAGAGGGTGGAAGATATTAAGTTAATCTTATTTCTTGTACTTTCAAGAGAGAGAATGGAATATCGTCAAATACCTTTAACTTCATAATCTGAAATTTCAATAAAAACTCTTATAATGAGATCTGCACATACTTGTATCATATCGCGATTGATTGATATTGGAACAAGATAATCCTGATCGTTAATCTGTTGAATCTTAAAATCATTTTTTATGTCTTCTGTTATATAACATTGTCCTAAAATAATATGCCAACCATCTTTTCTACTTATAACACTAAATAAAGGTTCCCAATGAATTTTATCTTTTACTATAGATAATGGACATTTCCCTGAATATTGTTTATATAATGCCATTTTTATATTAGGATTTTTTTGATTAACAATATTCTCTACTGCAACAGCCAAAGGATCTGCGTGATAGGCTGTTCCAGGGTTGGAACTATATGAACCTAAAGCAATCCAGTCCATCTCGTTCAGATTATTCTTTATTGCAAAATGATGCTGAGAACCATTAGCATCTATAAATTCATCATAATTAAGAATATAATAAGCAAATCCTTGTGTATAAACTTTCTTTGCTTCGTTTATAATTAAATTGGGTTCGCCTGCTGCAATTATTTTCTGAGTCAAATCAGCAAAACATTCTGACAACTGTCTGGAATCAGATATAAACAGCACATCCCATCTGTCATTACTACCCCAGAAATACCGATTTCTGCCTATGCAATCACTAAGATATGTACCACTATATCCACATGATACCAACAGACGTATTCTTCGGATTTGTGATTCATTGCAGAATATTCTCAACGTATTGAGAACGTTATGGATCCCGTATTCATTAATTGCTTTATCAAATACAGCATTATTTCCACGTGTAATAGAGCAATCATCTATGATACAATTTTCAATAGAAAGAACAGAATTATCTGCTTTACTTGTAAGTGTCTTTATGGTTGAATTATATTTGTCAAATTCCGATACGCGTAAGTTCAACTGTATTGCTGTTCTTGTTCTTATGTTTTGAATATCACTTTCAAAGTTGTTTCTTACAGATCTCATGTAATACTTTAGTGAGTCATCAACTGTTGTTACAGTTTTCTCATTGCAATAATATATTAAGGCATAAAATAATAGTAAATCAGTTAATTCCATTGAGGATCCATTTTCAACGCAAAGCTTAAAAAGATTAGTTTGCTTTGTTCTGAAAAGGCGGACTTTTTTATTTTCATTGTTTAAAGGTAATTCTTCAAGACATATATAAAATAGATCATCAAAGAATTTAGAGTGATCTATTCTGCACAGTGAATCCAATGTTCCAAAAAGAGCATCTATAAACTCCTGATTCTGCCAGACTTCACGTTTTGCTACCGCTCCAATTTTGCTATATTCAAACTTTGTAGCTGGATTCTTAACATAATAAAAATACATGCATAAAAAATCAAACAGATTCATAAACATCTTATCTATGCATGGATATTGTTTCGACTGTTGTTCCTCATCCAGTTTCAAATATTCGTCCTTTAAATAAGTCCAGAACAAATCAGTCCATTGATGCTCAATAGAATAACAAAAATAATCTTTATAAGTGTTGGATTGGGAATTCCTTCCGACTTCAGCTTTCGTATACTCTTCATCTCCGAACGCTTTCTCAAGGTATTTTATAAAATCAGATTTCCAATTCTCAAATGGAGTCAATTGTTTACCGCGTGCATTCATTTTGATATACAATGAATCCGTCAAATCGTAATCAGTCATATTAAGTTCATCGAACGAAATTTGGTTCTGGTCACTACATAATTTTTTAAGCATGGAAGATATCTGAGCCTCTTTATAATCATTCAGTTTTTCTTCCATGAAATCTACCATAGATATTATTGCAATGATAGTAGGATCATAGTTCCAGTCTTCGGAGAACCAGGGCTGATTCTTTAGTCTTTGTCCTAAACTCTTTGTTTTATTTTCATCTTCATTTTCATCTTGTAATTGTCTTTCTATGATATTTCTACAAAACGTTGATGAACTAAGTCTGGTTTCATAGTTAAAACCTTCTATTAAATTCAATGGGTATTTTTGTCGTGCATCATTGGAACTTTTTTGCCATATTACCCAATGAAGAATAAAAAGTGTTGTAAGCCGCTGTTGGCCATCCAATGGGATAAATCTGTTTGAAACATTATTTTTTGCTCCGTAAATAAACTCCAGATGGCATGGCTTGGCATTG
Organism: uncultured Solobacterium sp.; assembly: GCA_905194705.1. Lineage (GTDB taxonomy): Bacteria > Bacillota_I > Bacilli_A > Erysipelotrichales > Erysipelotrichaceae > Bulleidia. Next base: position 2,340 of record CAJJTI010000145.1, read on the forward strand.
TCATCTGCAATTGTATTTATAAGTCTGGAAACAAAAGCTTCACGTTTATCCTGTTCTTCTATTGTAAATCCACGACCTTGTACATAATCTCTTTGTATAGCGGGTATTTCTATCTTTTGCTCTTTTATGAATGATTCGAATGTAATTGAAGCCATAACTATTTTTTTGTATAGTGTGAATTAAAATCATTATATACAGATTCTATTGCTGCAAAATAAGCTTCACGATCAGGTTTTGTCCACAGCTTTGGAAGGATATTAGATTCCGTTGCAGCAGAATAATATTTACCGAACACTTTATATGTAGTTGGTAGTACATAAATATTTTTACTCTTCTGACGTTCCTTAAGAATTTCTCTTTTTACATCAAGCAGATTATTGCTTAGAGCAGAATTAGTATCCTTATCAACTAAAGACAAATTATAAAGAGTGTGCATTTGCCCTTCACTCATATTTGCCAAGTCGTCAAACTCCTTGTCAATTTTATTTATGATACCATGTGCTGCATCTATATTTTCTTTATACGATTCTTCATTTTTTATATACAGTTTTAATACTGTTATATAGTTTTCGTATTGCTCATACTTTTTAAGTTGCCTTAAACTACTTTCCTTGACTGTAAGCCATGCTTGTATAGTATCAAGTTTTATATTATCCAAAATAAGATTCTGGGGATGAATATGTTCAAGACTGGTTATATTGCCATCTCGAAGAAGATGGAATGGGAATCTGGCCGATTCTTTTTGTTGGTTTCGTATATCTTCAACATTGAAAGTCACCAGTATCTTGATAATCTGTTCTACATTGTCGTTATAATTTATATACTTCAGTCCCCATGGTACTATCATCCCTTCTTTCGTCTTAATATGTTCTTCTACATGTATCTGTTCAGCAATCCGCTTTTTCAGATAATTCATAAATTCTTCTTTTGTTTTGACTTCATATTGTTCAAATAGACTTTTTAGCAAAGCAAAACGCTTTTCATTGCTGAAGTCTCTATTTTTATACTCCATAAGCCAAACAAGAAGTCCAATCAGATGATATGTATTGGGATTTTTATACCAGTTATAAAGTGCTGTGTAAGTGGTTTGTATCTTTTTCCATACATACTCTACATTTTTTGCGTAATTTCCATCTTGGTTTGTTCCAAGATAATGATTGCAGACATCATAAATAAAATCTTTCGATTCTTTCTGTATTTTTATTTTAGGATCTTTATTCAGCAATTCCTGATAGAGGTCATTGCAAATTAAGGAAAGAACAACCATAATATGTGATGTGAAGCTATTATCTGATTTCATAAACATAGACCACATAAATGGATCTTGCAATTGTTTTTCCATTACATCCCATTCATATGAACGTCTAAAAGCAAGTTCACTCATGAAAGCTCTGTTGTTTGTGTATATATCACATTGCAGAAGAAGAGCTTTTACTAAATCGGTAGCAGTCAGAGCAGTTTTACCATAGTTAAGTTGAGAGAACACTTCTATGGAATCAGTATTATCTTTTGCCGCTACCTCATACCAGATAAATCTCACATCATTCTTTTTATCATTTTCAATTTTCGTATTCAACAAAGCATCGCCCTCAAGACCTGATATTATTTTGTAGTTATCAGGCGTTAATACTTTTAGTATCGTATTTTTACTGATTTCTTTTTGCTCGAACCAGCTCTCTATAGCTTTGTAAGCGCGTGTCATATAGAAAAAATCAATATTACGAATGGACTCTTTAATATCACTGCTTTTAAATTCTTTATTGTCAAAAAAATCCGAATCGCGACTTTCGTATTTAAGTGTAAACAGTGAAGTTGCAAGTCTGCCACTAAAATTACATTTCCTTGTCTCTTCAAGGTATGACAATAATAAATACAATGTTGTCAATCTTTGCTGGCCATCAATTACATCATATACAGTGTCTGTCTCATTACTTAACTTTTTATTTTTTACAATAGCCAAAGGTTGAAAACAATAAAATTTTCCCTGTTTGTTTGGCATATCTTCCATTTGTTTGCTGAAGCCATACAAATCGTCAAGTAACGCTTCTACATGTTTGCTTTCCCATCTATAGCCTCTTTGATAGCTAGGGATATTAAAATGCATTGTAAGCAAATCTGCCACATGCCTTAGTTGTAGTGTCCTTTTTTCTTCCATATTTTAGAAAAAAATTAATTGTATAAAAAATATATCATTTATGATATTTGCAATAAAATAGTTCAACACTTTCCAACTCCCTCAAACTTTTAATATGCCACATACCAAAGGGGCGGTTCTTCTGGTGTGTTTTCAATGGGTTGATACCTTGGCATCGAAACATGCCAAAGGCATGTCCCTACGTTATGATGCAATTTGTGCCCTCGGCTATTGTGGCAGACATAAATCATTGCATCTGCTGTGCAAAAGGTGAGGAGAGAGGGGTGTAAAAAAAGAAAGCTGCTTTCCACCTTGTAGAAAACAGCTTCAAACTCTTTTTTTTGCTAATCGCTAAGATTATGCCTTAACTGA
>CAJJTI010000146.1 GCA_905194705.1 uncultured Solobacterium sp.
AATCAGGAAATTCAACCCAATATGAATTTTCTTCTTTATGAAATACTGCAGGATAATACTTTTTCATATGTCTCTTTGGCTATGTTGAAATATTATTTTAAATTAGCTTCTCTTAGAATTGCATCCTCAATCCCTTTTCCTAATTCTTTTGCATGTCGACGAATAGTAATCGTTATTTGGCGTCAATGGCATAGCCTTCTCCTTCCAAACGAATACTATCGCATAAAATTATATAAGTCAATGTATATTTTATGTAATTTTACACAACATACATTCATCTTCTCTATACTATACATATTCACAGTTTTTATTCATATTCCAAAAAAAACCCCAAAGATTTCTATCTTTGAGATTTCATTTTCTTATGCTCTTAATTCTGCCTTCACTCTCTTAGCTAAGTTATCTAAGATCTTGTTGTATGCATCTGTAATTTCATCATCTTTCAATGTATGATCAGCCTGATATGTCAACTTCAATGCAACGGACTTCTTACCTTCTGCAACATGTTCACCTTCATAAACATCGAAGATTTCAAGAGACTTAATAAGTTTCTTACCAGCTCTTCTAACTGTATCAAGAATTTCTTCCGCATTAACTTCTTTATCGATTACTAACGCAATATCTCTTGCTACACTTGGGTACTTATCTAAAGCTGTGTAATGTAATTTACCCTTCTTCGCATCAACTAGTGGATATAAAGAAATTTCTGCATATACAACATTCTTCAAATCATATTTTTTCGCGTATGCAGGATGAACAACACCAAATACGCCTAATAGCTTCTTATCTAAATAAATTTCAGCACTTGCATATGGGTGGAAATGCTCTACATCTGTTGTATTTTCTTTAATTTGAATTCTAGATGAAGTAAATCCTAGTTTATTTAGAGTTGTCATTAAGATTCCTTTTAATGCATAGAAATCTCCCTTTGTTTCTCTTTTATGTAGTGGATCATCAACCAAGTCACCATCTAATACAATTGCAAGTCTTTCATCCTGTGTATCTTTTCCATATACGCAAGAAATTTCAAAGAAATTATTGCTTGTATTCTGATGTGCTTCATTATATTGAACACATTCTAGAACACTATTCATTAAGCCTGTACGAATATATTTTCTCGCCTCACTCATTGGCATAGCTAAACTGATAGCTTCACCTGCAGGCATAAATGTATCGTTAATAAATGCATCATTAACTAATGTATAAGTAACAATTTCACTTAAATTAAAACCATTCATTAGTGTTGTTACTGTTCTACGCAGTTTTTGAATTGGTGATAATTTACCAACAGTTGCCTGCATATAAGGAAGTGTTGAGCCTAAAGAATCAAAGCCAATTAAACGGATAACTTCTTCATCAATATCAGCAGCTCTTTCAATATCTGTTCTATAAGAAGGAATATATGATGTAATTTCATCACCATTTATTTCTGGTTTGAAGTCTAATGCACTTAATACATCTTTTACTTCATCCATAGTAAATGAAGTTCCTAATAAACTATTGCAATGAGTTAAAGTTTCCTTAACAACTACAGGTGTATATTCTTTCTTGCCAACTACAACTGTTTCTTCTAATCCGTCTGCTTCAGCATATTCTTTTAATAATTGTACTGAACGGTCTACAGCTTTTTTCATTGCAAGAGGTTCAATACCCTTAGTAAATCTTTGTGCAGCTTCTGTAATTAAATTTAGACGAATAGAAGTACGACGGATATTAACAGGGTTAAAGGCAGCAGCTTCAATAAAGATACTGTCTGTATTTTCATCAATCATGCTTTCTTCGCCACCCATAATACCAGCAATACCTGTAGCTTCATGATTTGTCGTAATTAAAATATCATCTTTTTGAATATCGAATGAAGCACCATCTAGAGCTGTCATTTCTAATTCCATATTATCTACTACTGTAATTTCGTGATGAGGAAGTTTTGCATAGTTGTAGTAGTGTAATGGTTGACCTGTTTCTAACATAACAAAGTTTGAAATATCTACTACATTATTAATAGAATTCATACCTGCTGCATGTAAGTAGTTTACCATCCATTTAGGGCTAGGTCCTACTTTTACATGTTTAATAACTTTTCCATAATATGTAGAACACTTATCGGTCTTAATTTCCACTTTAAAATCTGTTGTTGAACCTTCATCACTCTTGCCTTCATAGTCAGGCCATTTTACTTCTCTATGTAAAATTGCACCAACTTCTTTTGCCATATTCCACATTGCAGAGCAATCCGCTCTATTTGGTGTTAAAGATACATCAAGAATAGTATCATCTAAACCTAAATATTTTAAAACTTCTTTTTCACCAACAGGAGCATCTTCCGGCAACTCCTCAATACCACTTAATTGAGCTTCTGTTAAGGAATGTTTGTCAACACCTAGTTCTGATAGAGAACATAACATACCGTTACTTTCTTGTCCTCTTACAGGTTTTGCAAGAATCTTACCGCCAGGAAGTTCAGCACCATTTGTTGCGACAATAACCTTTAAACCTTTGCGACAGTTAGGAGCACCACAAACAATCTGGAAAATATCTTCCTCTCTTGGTCCTATTTTTGTTTTTGTAATATGTAAATGATCACTATCTGGATGATCATAGCATTCTAATACTTCACCAATAACTAAACCTGTAGCACTAGCCATAGGTTCTACGCCTTCAACTTCCAAACCAGCAGTAGTCATTTTATCTGCTAATTCTTGAGGAGTAATATCATGTAAATCTACATATTCACTTAACCATTTATAACTTAATCTCATCTTCTTATCTCCCCTCAACAATTAATCAAATCTATCAAATGTACTTAAGAAACGACTGTCATTTGTATAGAAGTTACGAATATCATCAATACCATATTTAAGCATTGCAACTCTTTCAAGTCCTACACCAAAGGCAAAACCTGTATATTTTTCAGAATCAAAACCATTCATTTCTAATACATGAGGATGTACCATACCAGCACCTAGAATTTCAATCCATCCTGAACCTTTACATACATTACATCCTTTACCATTACAGAATGGACAACTTACATCTACTTCTACAGATGGTTCTGTAAATGGGAAGTAACTTGGTCTAAAACGAACTTTTCTTCCTTCACCAAACATAGCGTTTGCCATAAATTCAAGAGTTCCCTTTAAATCTGCAAGTGTAATATTTTCTCCAACAACTAAGCCTTCACATTGCATAAATTGATGGCTGTGAGTAGCATCATCATCATCACGTCTATATACTTTACCAGGGCAGATTAATTTAATTGGAACTTGTCCCTTAGCTTTTTCAAGTTCTCTCATCTGCATTGCTGTAGTATGTGTTCTTAATAATGTATTTGGATCAATATAGAATGTATCCTGCATGTCACGAGCTGGGTGATCCTTAGGAATATTAGCAAGTTCAAAATTATAATGATCTAATTCTACTTCTGGACCTTCAGCAATTTTATATCCCATACCGATAAACAAATCTTCTACTTCCTGTTGAATTAAATGAAGTGGGTGTACTGTACCAACATTCATCTTGTCACCAGCTAAAGTAATATCAATTTTTTCTTCTTTTAATTTTTCACTTAATGCACTAGCTTCTAAAGCCACAAGCTTCGCATCTAAACTTTCTGTAACTGTAGATTTACATACATTTACTTTTTGACCAAAAGCAGGTTTTTCTTCCTTGCTTAAGTCTTTCATCATAGACATTAAAGCTTGAATACTACCCTTTTTACCAAGATATTGAATACGAATATCACGAAGTTCTTCCATTGTCTTGGCATTTTCGATTGCTAATAAAGCTTCTTCTTGCACTTGTTGAATCTTGTCGTCCATATAATCCTCCTATAAATAAAAAAGATGCAATTCCTAAAACTAGGAACGCATCTTGCGCGGTACCATCCTATTTCGTGTAAAATACACGCTCTTAATTCATCTGTAACGTAGATTTACGGAGAGTATTAATCCCACTAAAAAGTGAATTCACTATCTTTTCAAACAAAATACTTTCAGCTTTTTGTATTTCTCTCTAAGATTTTCCAGATAGATACTAGTCTTTTATAATCGCTTTAATGTGATTATACGCCAAATCACTCATTTGTCCAACCTTCATTTTCATAGATAAAGGCTTTTAATTTTGCTACATCACCATCAAAGACATATCCATCCATGCCACAATGATTTGCACCAGTAATATTATCTTTACGGTCATCCACAAAGAAACAAGTTTCTGGTTTCAAATTAAACTTTTCAAAGAAAATCTCATAAATCTTAGGTTGTGGTTTAATATATTTCACACTTGCTGAAAATAAGACACCATCATATAAATCAGTTGCTGGTAAATATTCTTTATAACATTCTGGTAAACGAACACTTGCATTAGAAAGAACATATATATTCTTACCATTTTGTTTTAATGTTGTAAGAAGTTCTGCCATTCCTTCTTTTGGGTGCATGTTATATAAATGCCAGTTTTCAAAGCTTTTCTTCATGATTTCCTTAACTTGAGAAGAACTTGCCTTTTTAAGCATCGCGTCCAGTGCATCTTCTTCGCTGATTAAGCCACCATCAAGTAATGTCCACTCTCCTGAAAGAAAAGTAATAAGTTCTACTTCACGAATAATATCTTCATCATCTGTGTATTGACGAATAACATTGTCTATTTCATATTCAATGAGTACTTTACCCATGTCAAATACATAGTTTTGATAAGTCATTATTCCCCCTTGATTTTCTTATATGTTTCTTCAGCGTCTAATAATACTTTTTCAA
>CAJJTI010000147.1 GCA_905194705.1 uncultured Solobacterium sp.
TCAAATTAGGTGTAAATAAAAATAGAGCTAAAAGAATGGCCTATTCAAGAAAAGGACCTATGAGATGTGTAAACAATCAAGTGGTTCGTTTTGCATTAAGAAACGATATTCTTAAGAAGAAGGGCCTACTTTCGTTAGTAGACCATTATCAATTAGTACAAAACTTTTAAAATAAATTTGAAACCGCCGTATACGGAACCGTACGTACGATGGTGTGAGAGGTCGAAATTTCTCAACTTCGAGAAATTTCTCCTACTTGATTTGGAGGTTGTCATGGAATATATTGAAATTGGAAAAATTGTGAATACACATGGATTAAAAGGTGAATTGAAAATTGAAAGCTGGTCTAGTTTTGATGAAATTCGCTATGCAAAGGGAAATACTGTATTTTTAAAAATAGATAACAAATATGTCCCTTTTACTGTTGCTACATATCGAAACCATAAAGGATTTCCTCTTGTTTCTTTTGAAGGTCTTCAAGATATTAATTTAGTAGAAAAATACAAGTTTCATATTGTTTATATTGATAAAGATGAACGGAATGAATTAGAAGAAGATGAATTTTATTCTGATGAGTTGCTAGACCTAGATGTATTAGATGACGATTCAAATAAGATTGGAACAGTAATTGCTGTTGAATTTACTAATGGTGCTCAAGACAATTTGAGAGTACGTACTAGTGAAGGAAAAGAATTCTTAGTGCCATATGTTGATGAGTTCATCTTAGATGTCAATTTAGATGAAAATTATATTCAAATTCATTTAATGGATGGATTGCTATGAGAATTACATTTTTGACTCTATTTCCAGAGATGTATGGCAATTTTTTACATACATCAATTATTGGTCGAGCAATTCTTGAAAATAAAGTTTCTGTAGATTTTGTTAATATTCGGGATTTTGCTTTAGATAAATATAAACATGTTGATGATACACCATATGGTGGTGGTGCCGGCATGATAATGAAGTGTCAGCCTGTACTTGATGCTTTAGAATCGGTACGTACTGAAGAGAGTCATGTTGTATTATTTGCTGCTAATGGAAAACAATATAAACAATCTATTGCAAGAAGATATGCTACTTATGATCACTTAATATTACTTTGTGGTCATTATGAAGGAATTGATGCTAGAATCGAAAATCATGTAGATGAAGTTATTTCTATTGGAGATTATATTTTAACTGGTGGAGAGCTTGCCAGTATGGTTGTGGCTGATTCTGTTATTCGCTTATTAAATGGAGTTATTTTAGAAGATTCTATTAATGATGAATCTTATGAAAATGGTTTGCTTGAATATCCGCAATATACTAAACCACAAGATTATAATGGAGAAAAAATTCCTGATGTTCTTGCCAGCGGCAACCATGAAAACATTAGAAAATGGCGCAGGCAACAATCTCTTGTAATGACTAGAGAAAAAAGAAAAGATTTATTTGATGCATATGTATTGACTGAAGAAGATAAGAAATTATTAAAAGAATACGATAATAAAAATGAATAGATTAAAAGAATATACAATCAAAATTGAACAAAAATCTTCATTTGCAAAAGGAATCCCTTTTGATTATTTTTTACGTGAAGATATTTGCTATGGTTCTTATACTGGTCTACATTTAACTGATAAAAAAATTGATCAACATTCGCTTATTTTATATGATACTAAACATATAGGTAGAGGAATTAAAGTGAATTTTTCAAGTGATCAATCAAGCTTTATTTCATTTACTTTACAACTACCAACATGTTCTTCAGAAATTAGTTTATTTATTCAGAATTGTTTATATTTTCAAAAATACTGGACAAGCAGTGTTACTCTAAACAACAAGCATTTAACAAGTTCCAACATTCAAGAAATGGAAGATTATTTGCAATTAGAAAATACACGAATCATTAAAGATATGGTGAATGATTGTATAAAAGATAAAAGTAAAATAATTCTTTTATCATGTGCAAAGCATTTATTATTTTTTGGTAATTTTGAAGCAAATACGCTTTACCCAGTAACGAGAAGTGATAGTTTTGGAAAATGGCTGCATATACATCAGGAAAAGAAAGTTTATATTCCAGACTTAATGAAAAGAGAACAAACTGATGGAAGTATTTTATATTATTTAGTACTCCCTTTAGGTATTCCTTGTTTACTTCCAAAAGATAAAGAAAGATATGTTTCAAAATACCATGAGTTACAAGTCTGTTTCTATGATGAAGGTAAAGAACTTGTCTTTATTCCATTTGAATTATTAATAAACGATTTATCTGTTATGAAATCAAAACAATATGATTCCTATCAAATTTGGGTAGATTATTTTGATGATCAGGATGTTCAAAAATATATATAAAGATTATGGAGGAGTATGATTAAAATTACTTTTTTTGATGTTGATGGAACTTTATTGTCACATTCAACAAATACTGTACCTGAATCAACAATTTCTTGTTTAAAAGAATTAAAAAATAAAGGAATAAAAATTGTTGTATGTACAGGAAGAAATCCAATTGAATTTAAAGAAATTAAACCATTACAGGCTATTGATTTTGACGGCTATATTTATATGGGTGGTGCATTAATCTATTGTGAAAAAAAAGTAGTTTCAGCTTATCCAATTGATAAAGAAGATTTACAAGCTATATATGATTTTCAAAAAGAAAAAAAAGTATCAATGTTAGCTGTAGAAAAAGATACTCAATATATCAATTTGATAAATGATTATACAAAATCAGCTTTAGCTGCAGTTCATATAGCTCATCCACCAATTGGTAATTTTGATCAAATTCTGATTCATGATATTTATCAATTTGTTTTGTTTCCAACGAAAAATGAACTGGAACAATTAAATACATTATTAAAAAATGTTTTAATAACATCTTGGAATCCATATGGTTATGATTTAGTTCATAAAAACAGTGGTAAAGGCAATGCACTAAAAGATGTTTGTAAATATTACAATATTGATTTAAAAGATAGTTTAGCTTTTGGTGATGGTGAAAATGATATTGAAATGATAGAAACTGCCGGGATTAGTGTAGCGATGGGAAATGGTATTTCTAAATTAAAAGAAGCAAGTGACTATGTTACAGCTGATATTGATGAAGATGGCTTATATTTAGCCTTAAAACATTATCAAATACTATAAGCTTAAGGAATACTTAAACATTTAGCATGTAGTATCTTAATGAGAATTATTATTACAATATTGATGAGGTGATAAGTATGCAAACAGTTTTGATTGTGGATGATGATAAAGATATTGTAAATGCACTTAGGATTTATTTATCTCCTGAAGGTTATCATATTCTAGAAGCAAGTAATGGTAAAGAAGCTATAGCTAAAATTGAAAGAGAACATGTTGATTTAATTTTAATGGATATTATGATGCCGGAAATGGATGGCGTAACAGCTACTGTAAAGTTAAGAGAAACAAGTAATATTCCAATTATTTTATTAACCGCCAAAAGTGAAGATTCAGATAAAATACTAGGGTTAAATGTTGGTGCAGATGACTATATTACTAAACCTTTTAATCCTATGGAAGTCATTGCGAGAGTTCGTTCGCAATTAAGAAGATATACAATGCTTGGTGGCACAAAGCAATCTAGTAACGAGATTGTTGTAGGTTCGATTGTTATGGACGATGATGCAAAGATTGTTAAGGTCGATGGTGAAGTGATCAGTTTAACACCTGTTGAATATGGCATATTAAAGCTCTTAATGACAAATTTAAATAAAGTATTATCTTCTGAAGAAATATATGAAAATGTATGGAATGATGAAGCTATCAGTGGTGATGGGGTAGTCGCAGTTCATATTCGTCACTTAAGAGAAAAAATAGAAATTAATCCATCCAATCCTCGCTATATAAAAGTAGTCTGGGGACATGGATATAAGATGGTAAAGAATCATGAGTAATAAGATAGTTGGTAGTTTAGCATCAAAAGTAATTGGATTATGTCTTCTTTGCTTTCTTGGTGCAAATATCATGTATAACATATTTGGTATTTCTTATCTTATATCTTCGTCATATCCAGATGGTTTAAATGATTATACAGAATCCATCCAATGTGAGACTTTGATTGAAGATAAAGCATTAAATATTTTTTGGGTATTCAAAGAATATGGTAAAGATACTGCAAGAAATGTAAATGATTATGGAGATTACAGTAATCTTTGTTTTACGATAGATAAATATGATAAAGAAACAGAGTCTTATATTGATGTATGTGATAATGATTTAATAGCTTTACCAACAAGCAGTGTTGATTATACATATTTTATTGCTTTAGATAACAATAATGATTTTACGTTCTTTGATAATAGCAATGATGCATTTAATAGTGATTTAGAAAATATTAAAGATATCTATAAAATGAATGTATATTTAGAAACACCACTTTTAAAGCATGATGTTTTCTATAATGCAAATAGCTGGTTTAAAGCATTTTATTTCAAGGGAGAATCTAATTTATATTTCTGGATCATCATAGAAGCGGTAGCTTTTATCCTTACATTAATCTTTGAATTTGCTTCAGCCGGTCATAAAAATGGCTATGAAGGCATTCATACAATATGGATAGATAAAATTCCATATGAATTTATGATGTTGTATTTCTTTGGTATTTTGGTTGTGACAGCAAATGGTTGTGGAAGTTTAGTAAGTTTTGACTGGACAATGGATAGTTTATATAGCTTACATGCAATAATAGCTGCAGCAATGTTT
>CAJJTI010000148.1 GCA_905194705.1 uncultured Solobacterium sp.
CCAGGTGAATATAACAATAAGAAGTTTAATGATTACAGGTATCTTAGGTCTTTTTATACCATTAGTTGTAGAAGTGTTTTATAAGATAGTGCATATATTTATAAAGCTAGATTAAATTTGTAATGTTGTATCACAAAGAGCAAGTTTCAATGAATGAAACTTGTTTGAGGTATCAAACGTTTCACTCCTGTTTGTTGCTTTAGTTTAATTTTTAGATAATACTCCTACAAAGCAAAAGGAGTGAAAAAATGAATCAATTTATGTTAGTTGGAAGAGTAAAAGAACTTCCAGAAATGACTAAGACAAGCAAAGGAATTGTAGTAGGAAAAATGGTTGTTGAAGCTGAAAGAAATTTCCGTAATGAAGATGGTTCTGTTTCTTTGGATGAATTTCAGGTAATTTTATGGAGAGGTATTGCCGAAGAATGTGTGGCTGCATGTAAACTTGGAAATTTAATTGCAGTTAGAGGAAGAGTGAAATCTGATGTTTACGATCGTAATGGAATAAATTATTACAATACGGAAATTGTCGCTGAAAAAGTATCTTTCTTGGAAAAAGCAGGACAAGCATAGAACGTAATTTATGGAATCTATTACTAAAGATAAAGCTTATCCTTTCTTTGTGGATGGGTATTATGAAGGATATGTTGATGGTATTGAAGAAGGAATGAAGGCTAGAGAAGATTCAATATCACAATTTATGGAAAATATGGTGGCGGTTGTAAAGATGAATTTGAAAGATTGCTCAGTAAAGGAAATTGAAAAAAAGCTTGATTTAACAGAAGAAGAAATTGGCGTTATGCTGGGTGTTTATATAAAATTAGTACATCATAATGTCGAAAATCGTTTAGAAAGCTAGAAAAATTGTTATTAGGATTAGGATTTTACCTAATCCTTTTTCAAATACCTCTATAACGTATGGTACAATACTAATGTTATAAAAGGAGATACATAATTATGGCGTTTGATTCATTGAGCGATCGCTTAAATAAAACAATTCGAAATATTGCAGGAAAAGGAAAATTAACAGATGACAACATGGAATCCATGTTGAAGGAAGTTCGTCTTGCACTATTAGAAGCTGATGTTAACTATAAAATTGTTAAAGACTTTTTAAATGATGTACGTGAAAAATCTCGTGGTGAAGATGTTATCAACAGTGTTCAACCAGGAGAAATGCTTGTAAAAATCGTACATGATGAACTTGTAAATTTATTAGGTAATGAAGAAGCTGAATTACATTTTAAAGAATCTGGTATTACTACAATTATGATGGTAGGTTTACAAGGTACTGGTAAAACAACAAGTGTTGGTAAAATTGCTAGAATCTGTAAAACAAAATTTGAAAGAAATCCGTTATTAATCGCTGCTGACGTTATTCGTCCAGCCGCAATAGATCAGTTAAAGACACTAGGTAAAGAGATTGATACAGAAGTATTTTCTCTAGGTACAGAAACAAGTGCTTTAGATACCGTTAAAGCTGGTATGAAGTATGCGAAAGAAAATGGTTTTGATACTGTATTTATCGATACTGCCGGACGTTTACATATTGATGAAGAATTAATGGATGAATTAGTAAATATAGAGTCATATGTTCACGCTGATGAAATTCTTCTTACAGTTGACGCAATGACTGGTCAAGATATCGTTAACGTTGCAAGAGCATTTAGCGAAAGACTTCCTCTAACAGGTTTAGTCGTTACTAAATTTGATGGTGACAGCCGTGGCGGTGGTGTTTTATCTGTCAAGAAAATTACTGGTGTACCAATCAAGTTTGTCGGTGAAGGTGAAAAACTTGAAGATATGAATATCTTCTATCCTGATAGAATGGCAGACCGTATTTTAGGTATGGGTGACGTTGTTTCTCTTGTTGAAAAAGCACAGGAGAAAATGGATCAGGAAGCTGCAGAAAAAGCAATGAAGCATATGTTGGAAGGTAAGTTTGACCTCAATGATATGTTAATTCAACTTGAACAGACTTCTAAACTTGGACCTCTATCTGGTATTTTAAAAATGTTACCAGGATATTCTCAATATTCTGATTTGATTGATGAAGCGAAAGCAAGTGATGGAATGAAGAAAACAAAAGCGATTATCCAATCTATGACAATGGAAGAACGTCGTAATCCCGATAAGATTCGCAGTACCATGAAAAAGAGAATTGCGACAGGAAGCGGTACTTCCTTAACAGAAGTAAATAAAGTGTTAAATCAGTTTGCTAAAACAAAACGAGCAATGGATGCAATTGGCGGTATGCAAAAACGCGGCAGCTTGAATGAAGAAAATCTAGAAAAAATGATGAATCAAGCTCAAGAACAAATGGACGCATATCGTTCACAAATGGGAAAATTTAAAAATTAGTTGAGGGTAATACTTCAACTTTTTCCTTATATTTTAAGAGGTGGCTATGAAAAAATTAAAAGTAATGACAATATTAGGTACTAGACCTGAAATTATTCGCTTAAGTGAAACAATTAAAGCTTGTGACAGATATTTTGATCATGTATTAGTTCATACAGGACAAAACTATGATCCTAAATTAAATGATATATTCTTTGAAGATTTAGATTTAAGAAAGCCTGACTATTATCTAGACTGTGTTGGGAAAAATCTTGGAGAAACAATGGGAAATATCATTTCCAAAAGTTATGATTTAATGCTTGAAGAAAAACCAGATGCGGTTTTAGTTCTAGGTGATACAAACAGTGCATTAAGTGCTGTTTCGGCTAAAAGATTGAAGACACCTATTTTTCATATGGAAGCAGGTAATAGATGCTGGGATTGGAATGTGTCAGAAATGATAAACCGCAAAATTGTTGACGCAATAAGTGATATTAATCTTCCTTATACAGAAAATAGCAGAAGATATTTGTTAAATGAAGGTATTGATGGTAAGACAATTTTTGTGACAGGCAGTCCAATGACAGAAGTTCTTCATAAACATATGAATCAAATTAATGATAGTGATGTATTAGAAAAACTTGGCTTAGAAAAAAATAAATATATTTTAGTTTCTGCACATAGAGAAGAAAATATAGATTTAGAAGAAAACTTTATGTCATTGATGAATGCAATTAATAATATTGCTGAAAAATATCAAATGCCGGTTATTTATTCTACACATCCTCGCAGTAGAAAGTTTATTGAAAAACGTAATTTCAAGTTTAATCCACTTGTTAGAAGTTTGGAACCATTTGGCTTCTTTGATTACAATAAATTACAGATGAATAGTTATTGTGTATTAAGCGATTCAGGTACATTAAGCGAAGAAAGTGCAATTCTTAATTTCAGTGGTATTTTGATTCGTACAAGTACTGAAAGACCAGAAGCACTTGATGCTGGAAGTGTTATCATCGGTGGTATTACAACTGAAACAATTGAACAGGCAATAGAAGTTTCTACTTCAATGAAAGAAAATCATGAACCAATGGGGTTGGCACATGATTATCAGGATGAAAATGTGTCTATTAAAGTGGTGAAACTTATCCAAAGCTATACAGACATTGTGAATAGAACTGTCTGGTTAAAAAAATAATGAAAATATTTTCATTATTTTTGAAAAAGAATTATTGATTTCTGAAAACTCTTATGTGATTATATTTCTAGAAAATTAAAAATAAGAGGAAATGACACACGGCTAAGAAATAACAGTGTCAAACAAATAGGATGATTAATACTATTTGCTGGTTATATCCCAAATATATAACCCTCCTTCGTTTAGAAGAGGCGCTTAAAAATATCGTAATACAAAACGCCTTTATGGCGTTTTTAATTTAGAAAGGACAAGATGTATGGATAAATTCAAAGTATTACAGGATGAACTATGGGGCTTTGCAGAAACAGGAATGGAAGAATTTAAATCTGCAAAAGCTATGGAAGATTTTTTGGAAAATGAAGGTTTTGCAGTGGAACGTGGTATTGCTGGTATGGAAACAGCGTATGTTGCTACATATGGTACAGGTAAACCGGTTATTTGCTTTCTTGCGGAATATGATGCTTTATTTGGCTTAAATCAAAAAGCGGATGTAGATCATTATGAACCTATTACAAGTAGTGAAGATACGGGACATGGATGTGGACATCACTTGCTGGGTGTTGGTTCTATTAAAGCGGCTTGCGAGTTTAAAGAATATTTAAAGAAAACGAGTAGAAGTGGAACAGTTAAAATGGTTGGTTGTCCTGCAGAGGAAAGTGGTTCAGGTAAGGCGTATCTAGCAAGAGATGGTTTCTTTGCTGATGCAGATATTGCATTAACATGGCATCCAGGTTTATATAATGAAGTAACTACTGGATCACATCAATCATGTATTTCGATGTTCTTCAAGTTTCATGGTGTCAGCAGCCATGCGGCTGGTTCACCAGAGCTTGGTAGAAGTGCACTAGATGCATGTGAACTAATGAATGTAGGTGTCAATTACTTAAGAGAACATATGGAAAGCTCTGATAGAGTGCATTATGCCTATCTAAATGTTGGTGGTAAAGCGCCAAATGTTGTTCAATCAGAAGCTTGTTTAAAATATTTTATTAGAAGTACAACAAATCCAAAATGTGAAGCTTTATTAGAAAGGGTAATAAATTGTGCAAAAGGTGCAGCATTAATGACAGAAACAAAAGTTGAAGTTATTTTTGATGAAGGATTGAGTAATGTCGTACCTAACTTTGTATTAGAAGATGTTTTGGATGAATCATTTAAGAAGTTATATAAAAACACTTA
>CAJJTI010000149.1 GCA_905194705.1 uncultured Solobacterium sp.
CATTTATTTTACAAACTACAGTAATTTTAATTATTAACCCAAAAACATTAGAAAATGAAGACAAAAGAGACACTCCAAAGTAAGGAAAAAAACAAAAAGAGACACCCTAGAAACAAATGTAAAGCACGGCATATCAGCTCCTAAAGTGGGAGTAGGACGTCTCTCAAGTAGGGAGTTATGGAAATACTACCACAATATTAGAAAAGAAGTCATTAAAGACATCATTCTATGAAGGTAAGCATTTGGTTAATTCCGTCTGTAAAATCTGCGTCTATCCAGCAAAAAGTCGATGATTTCCTATTGGTTCTAGCAAAAAGTATAGAATTTTGGTCTGATTCTCTCAAATTTTCAATGATATCCCGGCATTTCTCCCGGATTCTTAAAGAAGTTCCAGTTTTTTTTAGATTATGAGGCGGCGATTCGGCAAGATCTCTTGTGGAGTCATTGGCATATTCATGTATGTGTTTGAGAAAGTGAAGTGTTCACTTTTTGAAGTCTACTCCGGTAACCTTGCAGCATCCCATCAGTGAGTATATGCTCACTACATCCCCTGTCTCATCATGATTGCTGCAACAAAAAAAGAAATAGAAGAGTTGGGTATTCATATCTATGAGAATTTTTATTCTGATTTATCCGTCAGTAACGACACAACAATGCGTATTTATAAAAACAGAAAAGATGTGGATCTAGTTTGTTTGATGAAAGGCACTTTTCCTCAAGCTGAGGATGAAATTACAATTGATAGAATGTATGCGGACAATAATAACTTATCTGTAGGGGACACATTTTCTATTGAGAATAATGAATTAAAAGTTGTAGGATTAGTTTCTTTAAGCGATTATAGTGCACTATTTTCTGATAATGATGATATGATGTTTGATTCTGTAAAGTTTGGGGTTGGGATAGTAACTGATAATTGTTTCGAGTCATTAACAAAAACAAAACTGGTTTATAACTATGCTTATAAATTGGACAATAAGCCTTCTTCTGATACTGAGCTAAATGAAGTTACAGAAGAACTAATGCAAAAGGTTTCTCATATAACAAGTGTTGAATCATTTGTGCCTGAATACAGTAATCAAGCTATTCATTTTACAGGTGATGATATGGGGAGTGATAAAGCAATGATGATTGTACTACTTTATATCGTTATCGTTATTATGGCTTTTGTATTTTCGATTACAACTAAAAATACAATTCACAAAGAAGCTAATGTTATAGGGACGCTTCGTGCAAGTGGTTATACAAAAAAAGAATTGATACATCACTATATGGTTGTGCCTGTAGTTGTGACAATCGCTGGGGCAATTATTGGTAATATTCTTGGATATACTTGCATTAAAAATGTTTGTGCAGGAATGTATTATGGCAGTTATTCTTTGCCAACTTATACAACAATATGGAATAGTGAAGCATTTATCTTAACGACAATTATTCCAGTACTCATTATGGTAGTTGTAAATTATGTTTTGCTTAAAAACAGTTTATCCTTATCACCACTTAAGTTTATTCGTCGTGATTTATCGAAAACAAAAAACAGAAAAGCAATCCATTTGTCGAAACATATACCATATTTTGATAGATTTCGTACACGTGTAATTCTACAAAACATTTCTAACTATATTACTTTATTTATCGGTATACTTTTCGCTAATTTATTATTGCTGTTTGGCTTGATTTTGCCATCTATCCTGAAAGATTATCAAGCTAGTATTGAAAATAATCTCTTTTCAAAATATCAAACAATATTAAAAATGCCATATAGTGCTTTAGATGAAGATAAACCATTAGAATCACTTGTTAACTTAGCACTTTATTATAACCGTGTAGAAACAGATACAATCGATGCGGAAAAGTTCAGTGCATATACATTAGAGACGATTAATGAAAAGTATAAGAAAGAAACAGTTCAATTATATGGAATTATAAATGACAGTAAATATATTGATATTGATTTTGACAGAACACCAGTTGTTATTTCTCACGCATATGCTGAAAAATATCATTTGAAGATAGGAGATAGTATTACACTACATAAGCCATATTCTGATGATAATTACAATTTTACGATAGATGGTATATATCCATATGATGGTGCTATTTGTTTATTTATGGCGAAAGATAATTTGAATGAAATGTTTGATTTTGGTGATTCTTTCTTCTGAGGATATTTTTCTAATGAACCTATTACCGATATTGATGACAAAAATATAGCAAGTGTAGTTGATGTTACTTCGCTTACAAAAGTATCAAGACAGCTAGATGTATCGATGGGGTCGATGATGTATTTAGTTGATGGTTTTGCTATTTTAATCTTTGTTATTTTGATTTACCTGTTATCTAAAATTATTATTGAGAAAAATGCACAATCCATCTCAATGGTAAAGATTCTTGGATATACAAATTTAGAAATCTCAAAGTTATATATTATCGCAACATCAATCATGGTTGTCTTGTTTATTCTGATTAGTTTTCCGATTGAAGAAATGTTGATGACGAAAATATATCAAGAAATGCTGATAATGGAATTATCAGGGTATTTACCAATTACTTTTTCAAAAATAATTTATATTAAGATGTTTCTACTTGGTGTAGGAACATATGTAATTGTAGCAATATTCGAATATAGAAAAATTGAAAAAATAACTCTTGCGGAGGCTTTAAAAAATGTTGAATAAAAAAATTATATTAGCAATGTGTAGTGTGTTTGTTTTAACAGCATGTACGACAAATGCAGAAACAATTCCTGTTCAAAATCAAAAAGGCGATAATGAAAAAGTTGAAGAAACAACTAGTTTTAAAAGTAACATGGATACCGACAAGTCAGAAATAGTACATGCAAAAGCAAAACCAGATGGAAATATATATGAAACAGAAGTGGATGTATCTTTAAAAAATAATCATACAGAAACAATTACTGATACTACAAACTTAACAGATATTCGTAATACAAAAGGGGATGAGGTATATACATTAGAAGGAAATACTTTAATCTGGGAAAATAAAGGTGAAGATGTTTCTTATAATGGCAAAAGTGAGGAACCATTACCAATTCAAACGACAATTACATATAAACTTGATGGGAAAGATGTTACTCCAGAAGATTTAGCTAATAAAAGTGGAAATGTGGAAATAACATATCAGTTTCAAAATATAACAGATCCAGTTGTTCCTTTTGCGGTTATGACAGTATTAACATTAGATATAGATGAATTCAGTAACGTGAAGGTTAATCATGGTAAGGTGATATCATTAGATGATTCGTTAATTGTTCTTGGATATGCATTACCTAATATTGAAGAAGAATTAAATTTAAAATCATTAGATTTAACAGATGATATAGATGAGATACCTTCTTCTGTTACGATTACATGCGATACAACAAACTTCACATTAGATTTTTCTTCCATTGTATTTACAAATGGACTATTGAAGGATGAAGGAAACAAAGATTCTCTAAAGGAAATAACAGACAGTATAAATGATTTGCAAAATGCTACAAAAGATATTGTAGATGGTACTGGAGATTTATTTGATGGTGTAACAAGTTATCAAGAATATACAGGTCAGTTTCATGAAACACTTATCAAGTTAAAAGATGGATCAAAAAATATAAAAGATGCCCTAAATACAATGAATGCACAAAAGTCATCTTTAGTACAAGGAATAAGTGTATTAGATACAGGTATTAGTGGTGTGGATAGCAGCTTAAGTGCACTAATTGAAGCGACCAGCAATAATGAAAATACAAGTGCATTAGAAGAAGCGAAAAACGTTGTTTTAGCACAAGTTCAAATTATACAAAACGCTATAACATCATTACAAACAGATTTGGTAAATCTAACAAATTATGCTTCTGAATTAAATGCGAATAAAGATTCAATTAACGAAAAAGTTGCAGAAAGAAATAGAAAAATAGAAGAGATAAATCAACATTTAAATAGTGAAAAAGACAGTGTTATTCAAAAGATAAATGATAACCAAGATTTAACAGACGATCAAAAAACAGCATTGATAAGCGAAATTGAAAATTGTTTTGTAGAAAGCGAAACATTAGAAAATATTGATATATCTATAAGTGAGGCACCAATGATTACAACTGATATTTCAACAGTTGATACAACAGCATTATCTAATTCTATTTCTACATTAATGACAAATGCTTTATTTACTTCTTCTTTAATAGAAATTCAAAAGGGGACAAGTGAATTAGCTTTGGTTGCAAAATCCTTAAATGATGGTTTTTACGTATTATCTGATGGAATAGGTCAATTATCTACTGGTGCAGATTCATTATATTCGGGAATTGATGCGATAGTTACAGCTCATACAGAAATGAGTGATGGTTTAGATGAACTTGCATCAGGATTGCTAAAGCTTAAAGAAGGTGTAGAGGAATATAAAGAAAAGGGTATTGATAAGTTATCTGATATATCAATCTTGGCGGATAGAATAGATGCTTTGAAAGATGCGGATAATTCGTATGATGGTTATTCTACTCATAAGGATAATACAACTATAGAAACAGTATTCATCGTTGAAACTGATAGTATTAAATAATTCATCTAAATAAAATGGGTATCCGAAATAAGAGGTTGATTTTCTGAGTTTAGTCGTAAGCGTCAAATATAACCCGTCTGGAAATAAAAGATCAAGATAGTACTATGTATGTGTAAGTA
>CAJJTI010000150.1 GCA_905194705.1 uncultured Solobacterium sp.
CTTTGCAAAGAAACATATGTAACAAAAGAGATGCTCAATTGGGCATCTCTTTGTTTTTGAATTCTAGAGGTGAGCATTGGTACTCCTTTTTGAATACTTTGCAGAAGTAATTAGGGTCTTCAAAGCCACATTGATAAGCAATTTCTTTAACGGTTTGTTTCTTATTTATTAATAGTTCTGCAGCCTTCTTTAATCGGTAATCTAATAAGAAACACATCGAATATTTAGATTTAAAATGAGTTAACAATGTTCCTCTGCTGCAGAAGAAATAGTCACATAGCTGATCAATCGTAATAGGTTTACTATAATTCGCAATTAAGTACTGTTTTATTTCCTGGGCAAGATGATCATTCTTGGCCTGAATGCGATTGGTGAGAGAAATGTATTTTGCGCAGATATCACATACATGTGCAAAAGCATATATTTGATTTTTATCTAATATAGTAATATTTGTGACAAGTTGTCTTAATTCTTCTTCATTTTCAAAATAGGGCTTAGATTTATTGATGATTTCAGAATAGTTTCTATATGTTCCTATAACCGCTTGTCCCATCATTAGATAACCAGTTAAAGCGCCATAAGAATATAAAGGCATAATTGCTTCACTGAGTCCAAAATGACATTGATAGACATAAAGTTCGCCAGTCTCTTTTACATGATTCATCGCATTTATATCACATATAAAACAATGATCAGAAGCTTTGTTCTTCTCTATCTCATGGCAGAATTTGGATTTCTCATGAGGATAAGAAGCCAGTAGTTTCTGATTAATATCAAAGATGGACATATTTAATCCTGAGACAAGATAGAGCTGTTTGAGTATTTTTTCTAAGTCTTCCATATTAACCTTCCATTCCTTTCCGCCTGCGGCTCCAAGGCACACATAGTAATGAATAATTCTTGTTTGTGCAGGCATCTTATTTTATATTTTAATTGAAGGAGTCTTACACTACAAAGCACGGCGAGGTGAGTTGTAGATTCTTGCAACTCGTTCAAGTCAAAACAGTATATTAACCAGTGCAAGGCTGATCTTTTCAAGCACACATGAGTATGTCTTTTAAGTCTGCAGATTAATCATTGACTTGAGTTTAATCTTTTAGTGTTGATCAGTCAGTCACTGAGCTCCTTCTCTATATTCTTATAAGGAGCCTTTTGTTTATGGAGATTGTTTACCCTAGATCTTGTGGTGTTGACGTGCACAAATCTTGCATTGTTGCTGTTATCTGCATTTCTGAATCCGTCAAACCCAAGTACATTAAAAAAAGATTCTCAACCTTCAATAACCAGCTCATTCAATTCAGGGATTGGCTTATTGAAAACAACTGTCAAAATGTATGCATGGAATCAACCGGCAAGTACTATATCCCTGTATACAATGCATTAGAAGGACATATTTCTAATGTCGTTGTTGCCAATCCTAAATGGGTCAAGGCTATCAAAGGTGAGAAGGATGACAATAAGGATGCCAAATGGATTGCTGACCTCTTTAAATTTGGTATTGTCAGATCCAGCTATATCCCTGAAAAGGATATCCGCATCCTCAGGGAATTTACCCGCTATCAGTATAAACTTGTCAATATGCGTTCTTCTGAAAAGAATCGTTTCCAAAATGCTTTGACTACTGGAAACTGTAAACTTGATATTGTTTTTAGTGATATCTTTGGTAAATCTGCTTCCGCTATTGTCGATACTATTTTATCAAATAATCCATATACAAGTGAAGATATTCTTTCTAAAGTTCATGCCGGTTGTAAAGCATCTCATGAAGACATCCTAAGTGCTGTTGAAGGTATTCAGCTAAATAAGTTTCAAAAGGCTAGAATTCGAATCGTTCAGAAACATATGGAATATCTAGATTCTCTACTTGATGAAATACAGCACCATATCGACTTGATGGTTGCCAACTACGAAGAATACATACAGCTTCTTTGTACAATACCAGGAATCAATAGAAAATCTGCTATTACCATTATCTCTGAAATCGGCACTGATATGTCTCAGTGGTCCTCTCATCGCAAACTTGCTGCATGGGCTGGATTAGCTCCTGGATGTAATGAATCAGCCGGCAAAAAGAAATCAGTTAAGATTTCAAAAGCTGGTGTTTATCTTAAGCCTTGCCTTGTTCAGGTTGCACATGCTGCCGTAAAAGATAAGAACTGCGATTACTACGCAGACAAATTTAACAAGATATCTAAAAGGCGCGGTAAGAAACGAGCTATCATTGCGATTGCGAGAAAAATACTTATTGCTGTCTATCACCTTTTAAAAACTGGTGAAGTATTTAACCCAACAGATATGGCAGATGTTGAAACAACAAAGAAGCAACGAATCGAATACGTAAAAAACAATTTACGAAATGCCTTCAATCAGCTCAGCCGCACTGGCTTGTCTGAAGCAGAGATTCTACAACTCATCAGAAAAGAATCTAAGAACTCACCTCAAATAGAATAGCCTTCCATTTGGGGAAAGGGGCTTTATGCACTTTTTTAGGGTAAAATTTGTTTTCTCTTTCAATTTTTATTCAGATTAATCACCTGTTGACTATATTAAAGTAAAAAGGATGGTTTGACCATCCTTTTTTTTCTCAATTATTAGATTTTCTCGAAACGATCAACATCAACTACAAATACTGTAGCACCACCAACAAGTACATCTACCATGATTGGTGTAAAGAATTCACCCATTTCTGTAGGTGGAACTGTAGGTTCTTTTTCGACACGCTTCTTGGCATTTGCTTTAATGATTTCAATTGCGCCATCTACCTTATCATCATTTGTTCCTACGAAGAATGTTGTATTTCCCTTCTTCAAGAAGCCTCCTGAAGTGGCTAATTTTGTAACAAAGAAACCACCTTCAGTTAAAGCGCTCTGAACAGTTGAACTATCATCATTATTCACAATCGCAATTATCAGTTTCATACTATTGACCTCCTAATAAGAATTAGTTTGTATCTATATTCTAGCATATTTGAAGACAAAAATACACCTATAATATATAATGACTCATGGTGATTTAAATGAATATACAAGAAGAATTAATAAACTGGTACAAAGAGAATAAACGTGTTCTCCCTTTTAGAGATATAGACGACCCTTATAAGATATGGGTGAGTGAAATCATGCTGCAGCAGACAACCGTCACTGCAGTGATTCCCTATTACAATCGCTTTATTGAAAGATTTCCAAATGTTAAAACTCTATCTGATGCCTCAATAGAAGAAGTCTATAAATACTGGGAGGGATTAGGCTATTATCGTCGCGCATTACATCTTCATAAGAGCGCACAGATGATTGAGAATCATTTTCCTAAGGATTATGAAGATATTCTCTCACTTGTTGGTGTAGGACCCTATACCGCAAGTGCTATTATGAGTTTTGCCTATCATAAACCTTATATTGCAGTTGATGGGAATGCTTTAAGAGTATTGAGCAGATTATATGCGATAGAGGATAATATTGCCTCAAACAAGACTGTAAAGAAAATTACGGAGATAGGAAATAAGCTCGTCGTTGGTTATGATTCAGCTCAAATTAATCAAGCTATTATGGATTTTGCGAATGCAATCTGTCTCCCTGTTCATCCTCATTGTGAAGAGTGTCCACTTCAAGGTCATTGTCAGGCTTATTCAACAAATAAGCAGGAAGTTCTTCCTATCAACATCAAGAAAGTAAATAAGAAGAGTATCTCTTATATTACAGGTATAGTTGTTTATGAAGATGAAGTCATGCTTATTAAAAATAAAAATGGTTTACTAGAAAATATGTATTTACTCCCGCAATATGAGGTGGAGAGTCCTTATTCCTTTATAGAGGCATTTAAAGAAGATTATGGCATAGAATTAGAAGTATTATCTCATTTAAAGGATTTTAAGCATGTGTTCACCCATCGTACATGGTATATGCATGTTTATATTTTTAGAGCGAATAAACACTCAATAAATTTCTATACAAATAAAGAGCAGGAGGAAATCACAATTCCTACTGCTCATAAGAAAATACTGAAATATTATAAAGACTGATCAGAAACAATCAGTCTTATTTGTTCATATCGTATTTTTCAATAATTCTAGCAACAACCGGATGTCGAACAACATCAAGTGCTGTTAAGTAAACAAAAGAGATTCCTTTAACACCCTCTAGGATCTTCATGGCGTGCTTTAAGCCATTTGTTGTCTGTTTAGGTAAGTCAATCTGTGTAATATCCCCTGTAATACACATCTTAGAATTGAAGCCAAGACGTGTTAAGAACATCTTCATCTGATTGTCTGTTGTATTTTGCGCTTCATCTAGAATAACATAAGCATCTTCTAGTGTACGACCACGCATATAAGCAAGTGGTGCAATTTCAATAATACCCTTTTCAATCAGTTTTTCTGTATTTTCTGCACCTAACATATCATAAAGTGCATCATAAAGAGGTCTTAGATAAGGATCAATCTTTTCTTTTAAGTCCCCTGGAAGGAATCCAAGGTTCTCTCCTGCTTCTACGGCAGGGCTA
>CAJJTI010000151.1 GCA_905194705.1 uncultured Solobacterium sp.
CGATTTCATCGATTAAGAATACAGGGTTAATTACACCAGCCTGCTTCATTCCTTGAATAACTCTACCTGGCATTGAGCCAAGATATGTTCTTCTATGTCCTCTAATTTCAGCTTCATCTTTTACGCCACCTAAACTCATTTTCACAAATTTACGATTTATACTTCTCGCAATAGATTTAGCTAAAGATGTTTTACCAACACCAGGAGGCCCAACTAAACAAATAATAGGTGCATTTAAAGTACCTGTCATCTGTTTAACAGCAAGATATTCCATGATTCTTTCTTTTACTTTCTTTAGACCATAATGATCTTCATCAAGTATACTTTGTACTTCTTTTAAATCACTGTTATCTTCTGTAGTCTCATACCAAGGAACATTCAATAACCATTCAAGATAATTTCTAGCAACACTTGCTTCACCACTGCCTTGAGGAATCATTTCATATCTTTTTAGTTCTTCACGAGCTTTTTGTTTTACATGTTCTGGATAAGGATTATTTTCAATCTTATCTCTTAATTCTTGTGTATCATCTGAGAAATTAGAAACATCACCTAATTCTTCTTTAATCGCTTTAAGTTTTTCTCTTAAGTAATATTCCTTTTGAGAACCATCAATAGATTCTTTTACTTTATCATTGATATCTGCTTCAATTTCATTCATCTTTAACTGTTTTTCAAGTTCATTGATAATAATAAGCATACGTTCATTTAGGTTTAATTCTTCCAATAACTGTTGCTTAACTGCAATATCAAATGGGAAAAATTGTGCAAATTGATCAGTTAGTGTAATTGCACTAATTCCTTGTGTAAGAGAATTTAAAACATCAGATGGAAAAGCAGCTGATAAATTACCAAATTTACGGAATTCATCAATGATTTTCTTCACATAAGCAGCTTCCTGCAATGAATCACCTTGAATTTCATCTAGTGGTTCAATTGTCGCTACCATCATATGTTTACTGTCTTCTAAAGAAATCATTCTTGCACGTTTCATTCCTGTAAAAGTTACACGCATAAAACCATCTTTACGACGAATGACTTTAATCTTGCTTAATGTACCAATACTATATACATCATCTACTTTAGGATCTTCAACCATAATATCTTTTTGACAAGTGATGAATACCATATTGTCATAAGAATTACTTGATTCTTCTACAGCGTTAATAGATTTAGGTCTTCCAACTTCTACCATTACATCTTGTCCAGGGAATACAACTACTCCACGTGTACAAATTACTGGTAAATTTAATGTAGGATTTTTACTCATATAAACCTCCTGTCTCTTTGAATAAAATAAGACGCATTTAGCGTCTTATTCGATTTAAACTTTTATTTGTTGTTATTCTGCGCTATTTTCTTCAGCTTTAACAACAGTTTTGTTAGCTTTATCTTTTATGAAGTCAACAGCAAGAGATACTGATAAGTCTTTCTTAATTAATTCTGCATCTAATGCTTCCTTAACTTTAGAAACTTCCATTTGATATTCATCAGCAATCTTTTTGAATTCTTCTTCAACTTGTTCATCAGTAGCAACTAAGTTTTCTTGTTTAGCAATTGCTTCTAATACAAGACGTAGTTTAACTGATTTAGTTGCATCTTCCTTATAGTCTTCCATTAGTTGTTCAACTGTCTTACCCATAGCTTTAAGGTAATCGTTAAAGTTCATACCAAATTGTTGAATACGTCCAGCCATTTGGTTAACCATGTTTTGTTCTTTTTCTTTAACTAATGTTTCAGGAATTTCAACTTCAGAACTATTAGATACTTCTAACATTAAAGCTTCATCTGCTTCTCTTTCAGCAGCGTTCTTCTTGCTTGTTTCTAAACGTTCACGAACTTTAGCCTTTAATTCATCAACTGTTTCTACACCTGGAATGTTAACATCAGCTGCGAAATCATCGTTTAATTCAGGTAATACTTCACGTTTAACTTCAGAAACATGAACCTTGAATACAACTGCTGCACCTTTTAATTCTTCAGCAAAGTAATCTTCTGGGAATGTAACGTTAACGTCTCTATCTTCACCAGCTTTTGCACCAACTAATTGATCTTCAAAACCTGGGATGAATGATTTGCTTCCAAGAACAAGATTATGTCCTTCAGCTTTACCGCCATCGAATTCAACGCCATCTTTTAATCCTGTATAGTCGATTACTACTGTATCACCATTTTCTGCTTCGCCATCTACTGTAACCATTTCAGCATATGTCTTACGCATTCTGTTGATTTCGTTATCAAATTCTTCATCTGTAACTACTGTTTCTTTAACTGCATAGTCTAAACCAACATAGTTTCCTAGTTTAACTTCAGGCATAACTTCAAATGTATAAACAAGTGTTACTCCCATAGCATCCATAGATTTGATATCTACAGAAGGTCTAGAGATTGGTTCTACATTAGCTTCTTGCATACCTGCAATTAACCATGCATTCATATTGTCTTCTACAGCTTGCATCATTCTTTCGTTTTCAGAAACATACTTTTCTAGCATTTGTGCTGGAACTTTTCCTTTACGGAAACCAGGAATGCTAATTTTGTTAGCTAATTTCTTGAATGCTTTGTCTACTGCATTAGACCATTCTTCACCAGAAACAGTTACTTCTAAGTCTCCAGTTGAATTTTCTTTTAAATTAAATACTGCTGCCATTTTATAAGCTCCTTTCAGCTATTTCTTTTTTAACTGTAACAGTATATCAAAAATATCTAATTTATGCTACAAATTACACAGATTTAGCACTCTTTTTATATTTGTGCTAATTCATAATAAATCTATAAATTAGCACTGTCAAGTATGGAATGCTAAAACTATTGTTCTTCCATTGCATTTAAAGCTTCTTCCACTTCTTCAATCACTTCTTTTTCTAAACTATACGCTTCATATTCTTCATATGTAAGCGGTAAGAACAAATATACTTTATGAATCAAAATGGATTTAGCAAGTTGATATAATGAAGGATTTTTTTGATAATGTATTTCAAGTAAATCCAAAGCTTTTAAAAATCCCTTACTTTTTGTAACTGGAACCATTTCATCTGCATAGAAAGTATATTCTAAGCCATTTCTTCTTAATGTAAATTCATCATTTATTTCTTGTTCTGCAAGAGCTTCTAAAATAAGTGCTGCTGCTTCAGGGCAAGGATCCTTTTCTAAATATGCTTTAATATCATCAATACAGCTTCTTAAGTTTCTATCTTGTAAACTTGATGCAGCAGCAAGTTGTGATTGCGCTTTTCCACTTTTTAATTTTGATAATAAACTTTCAAGACTCTCTTCCTGAATATTTCTTTTATCACTTTTTGCATAAGCAATATCTTTTCTTAATTTACTAAACTCTACTTCTACTTCTTGAGGAATATACGGCATAGATAATTCTTTCTTCAATAGATATTCAGCTTCTTCAATTTCCCCTTTTTCTAAAGCCGTTTTAATTTCATCAATAATCTCTGTATAATAATTTTCCATAAAAAGCTGACTCCAACATTAACAGTCTCATATTTATATTGTAAAAACATAGATACATAAAAACCGCATTGATATGCGGTTTATTTAACTAAAGTGGCGTCCACGGAGGGATTCGAACCCGCGACCACTCGCTTAGAAGGCGAGTGCTCTATCCAACTGAGCTACGTGGACAACACATTGATGATACCAAAATTTTTTTAATCTTGCAATGGTAAAGAATAAATTTTTTTCTGAATTTTTACTTTTTCTTCGTCTAAAGTAATAATCATGTAACTCGGTTCACTTCCATCACGATTACGCCATATACTTCCCGGGTTCAGTAATAATATACCTTCTTTTTTTGTTGCTAAATATCTATGTGTATGACCAAAGCAAACAATATCACAATTATTCTTTTTTGCTGAAGATACTAATCCTTCATAGTTAAATCCATATAGTTGTTTATGTCCATGAACAAGTAAAAAACGATGATTACCTATTTCTAAAACAAGTTGTTCTGGATAATTACCATCATAATCATTATTGCCACGTACTCTTGCATAACCGTTTAACAAGTTAAATGGCATTTCGCTATCTCCGCAATGAAAAAAATAATCTGCGTCTTTGTAGTGTTCTTGAAGTTTTATTAATGGTTCAGGATGATAATGGTTATCACTGACCAGTATTATTTTAATAGATTTCATACAACCGCATGATAACAAAAAAAAGAGCAGTTGAAAATATCTAAACAAACCTATTACAATATATTTAGGAGATTTCTTATGAATTTATACCCATATAACTTATATATTTTATTGATTGCATTTGTTATTCTGATTATTTATTTATGTTTAACACTTAAAAAAGTAAATCCTTTATTATCAAAAGTAAATCATATTATAACTATCAGTAATGAAGCAGCTTTAAAAGGACAGAATTATTTATTATCTATTACAAATAAAATAAACACCCAGAAAGAATTAGGTACTAAAGCTGTTAAATTCTTAAACATTTATTTATTATGGCATGCTGTTTCAAAAGACTATAAGAA
>CAJJTI010000152.1 GCA_905194705.1 uncultured Solobacterium sp.
CCCCGTTGAGCTGTCTTACACACTGCTCATTGATAGAACGCATACAGGTAATAAGACCTTTTGGAATCGTCACACACTTTGATTCATCCGGTGACTTGTTGATTACCGGCATAATGTCGATTGTCCAGCTACCGATATCTACTATCAGCGTTTTCTTTGCCATTGTAGGAATCTTGTCCACTACTGCTGCATAACACTGAGGGAATACTGCCACATCATCAATTTCAATATGATACGGCTCATTCTCATATTTGAAGCTTACACGCTTATTCTTTGTCAGGTACTTGATAAAATCATTCTTCTCTGCTCCAAACCTTGTAAGTGGTAGTCCTACGGCAAGGAATACCTTTGCCTCTGCAAGACCTCTTCTTTTAAGTTCCTTAGCAACTGCTGCAAGAGTGAGAAGATAAAAGCTGTCATCTTCGACCTTTGTATCCTTTACTTCCTGCCTCACAGTTCCAACCTTATAGAACTTTCCTTCATACTCAAGTACATCGCCGAAAAGTGCCGGAGTTGTTGTAATCTCCTTAACACCTGTGACAAATACCTGAGAGATTGTTTTCATCATTGACCAACCATGATCAATGCCGATTACTTCTAACTTGTTATTCATATGTTTTGCACATCCTTTCTTCTTAAACAGCCACTTGAACATCTTAACCACCTACTTTCCTATCAGCTTTCGCATACAAGGAAAACAATAACCATTCCCTTGATAATATGGACATCCGACACATTCCGCTGGAAGCTTCTGTTCTTTTTTCTTAGATGGTTTACAACATGTTCCATTGGCACATCTGTTGTTATGTCCCCAGAAGAATCTACAATGCATACAATCTTTTAATTCTCTTTCAAGCTTTTCTTCTGGAGATACAAACCTGCGTTTCTTATGCTTATCTCTTTTTTCAACTGTTCCCACCAGAGCTCTCCTCCCTTCCAAGGAGTGATTGCTCTCTTATCTGTTCCATTGTCCTGTCCGACTCTCCTGCCGTCCTAGCTAACGAATACAATACGATAAGAACAATAATTATTAATGCTATGCTAAATCCCATCACCACTTTATCCTCCTTCAAATTAGTTGCCATATAGACAGAATTTGAATTTGGAAGTGATATAGTCTACATGGCTATGCTTAACGCTAAGCATGTAGGTACACGCCAGTCTTCTAGACTCCTATATCGCCCCGTGTACAAAGAGGTGTTCTCACCTCCGGGAGTTACAGACGAGCCACAAAATGTGTTTCACGACGCCCTTCTGAATTATCAGAAGCACTATCTCCTCTTTTAGCCTTTTGAGGATAAGGACGAACTTCTCGCCCTCTGTGGTTAATTATCCTTGCTAAACTTATTTCCATCCAGCTTCTCGCCCTTCATCTTTCGATCCATCAGACTACTAATATGATAGCTGTGACTTTCATCCTCCAGGTACATGCCCCGTAATTTTACTACCTACAGAAATTCTGTAGTGCAAACTACTTTGCAAATCTGTAACTGATTATTCAATTGTTATGTCCAATCTCTCTTGGACAATTGATATTCTACAATGCACTTTAATTTTACGGAAGTGACACCACTGGTGTATTTTCACTAATTTGCACCAGTTTTTGGTGCTTCATATAATTGGGATAATTTTTGAAAATAAAAAGAAATGTGATAATAGATAATACCTATGACGCTTCTGTTTAGTACTCATTAATATCTGTGGTACTATCAAAACAGGTATCATATAGGTATCACGAAAAAAGAAAAAGCCCCATAAATGGCTTGTTTACGTCATTTATGAAGCTCTGTTTACTATTCAAACTCGCAGAGTCTGGTTTGATTTAGGTTATTTCAATATGGTTATCTATACTATTTTGTATTGTTATTCTACACCTTTTCCACACATTATTTTTCGTTTCACATATTTTTAGTACCAATCCAGTACCATTGCATTTTTTCATTATTGTGTGTAGTTCAGGTGGCTTGCAGGTTTCTTTTACTACTCACAGAATAATTTTCTGTCGGTTTGCTTGTCCACCTATGGAAATTATAATCTACATCCAATATTT
The DNA here is from genome assembly GCA_905194705.1 of uncultured Solobacterium sp. Classification (GTDB taxonomy): domain Bacteria; phylum Bacillota_I; class Bacilli_A; order Erysipelotrichales; family Erysipelotrichaceae; genus Bulleidia. The sequence goes on from CAJJTI010000152.1 coordinate 2,051, forward strand.
CTGCAAGAAAAAGTTTTGTGGTACTAATCGTTAGTACCACGATTGTTTTCTATGTACTGAGCAAAATCAATTACCTTTGCTGGCTCTCTCTTAGCAACAATCCCTAATCGTTCCATATCTAATTTAAAAAGTTCACTCGGATATCCATACGCATCAAATCCCTCTGGCTGGCAAATATCTCTGTTCAGATACTCACTAAGTTCCCATTGATACTTTGCTTCTTTCTCCAGCTTCTTACCAAAATACTGTGCATCCATTACCATTCTGTTAATGCCACCAACCGATTTCCTACCATGAGTTTTGGTTATAGTTGTATCGCCTGACATTTTAAAATACTGCCCTATCTGTTCCTCGGAATATCCCATTTCCTGCATCACGCCATGAATCACACGGCTGATATACATTGTATAGTAATTCCAGTTTCTTGGTTCAATATCTGTCATTGCTATTGTATAACGATTACTGGCATTCACAATAAACAAGACATCTCATATATCATTGGGATTCCCATTGAATTAGTGTCTATCATATACATATTTACCATAGCATTACATAAGAATGCATTTCTATAATATGGTGGTTTATACCCCGGCTCCAATGCCTGTTCCATTTATAAAGGCAAAGTGCGAAATATTATCTTTATATTCTTTCTTAAACCAATATTTAAACAGAATATTGCACATTACTTCAAATGCATGATTAGAGGATTCTCCATGATTATTAAATTTTGTCCAATCCATATTTCATCCTCCTATCCTTTATTTTAATTATAATATTCTGCCATAAATTGCATGCCATTTCCTTCATTATTCTGAATATACTGTAATAGTTTCTTATCAAACCTTTCATTCATATATTCAACAATTATTGGACATACCCAATATTGACTTCCCTCCTGAGGTTCCATATCCATTTCTAAAGCATCAAGATAATCCGAAGAATGAAATTTTATACTATCTATAACTGACAACAAACTCAAAAATATATCTGTAATATTTTGAAGTGTCTCTATAAGCTCTTTATCTTTATCTTCCTTTTTGTTCTGATATATATAATTATCCATTACAAATCTAATGCCATTCGCATGGACATAATTATTTAACTTTCTGTCCTCTCTCAACCACTTATCTACAAGAAAATTATCAAAAATATATTTGACCTTTTCATTATTACTTACCAAATATGATTTGTATTTTGATGTATCAAAAAATTGTTTTCTATCCTTATTGTTTTCTGAGCTTTCCAATACATTATAAATCCATTTTTCCATAGCTAGTTCTGCGTCTGTTTTTCTTTCACCTGAAACCAATATAGACACATCTAACTCTATCATTTTCATCATAGATTCCGAGTTTATGTTGAATTTTTCTGCTTCTTCATCCGTTAAACCATGTTTGTTCTGTATAAGATTCAATACAAATAAATACTGCATTAAATCATCTCTACACTTCCGTAATAAAGTATACGCATCCGAATAGGCATCTCTATTACAACAAAAATCAATAGTCTCTAGGGTTTTACATATTGACATCATTGTCTCTCCGGATAACATATATGGTCCTTTTTTTCCATAAGATACATCTACAGACGAAAATGCTGAATCTGCTAAACAAAAGAATATATACCATATATTTTCAATATCTTGGGAATAAAACTTATAATTAGTGTCTTCTATATCATCCATACGTTCTCCTTCGCATCCATTCAAACAGTTTATTTATATTTGCCACACACCTTCATTCTTACCATTTCTTTCATAACTTCCTCTATCTGCTTTGCCTTATCATGGGATTCAATCAAGAATCCCATTTCAATATTTCCTTGCATTCCGTGATATGAAAGATTAGCTGACGACACCAGTGATTTCTTTACATCTGATACAATAAGTTTCGCATGCAATGCTGCCATCTTGTCATCTTCTTGCTTTTGATATTCATATATCTGTAAGAATCTCGAACGATATGACATCAGCCTGTCAAGTGCTTCTTTCTGCTTTTCTATATCATTTACATATATACGAACATATACTCCTTGCTGGCTTTTTTTAATAATAACATCGAGCATTTCGGCAAAATAATCTGAGATTGAATAACCAGTTATAGTAAGACTCTTTTCCGTATTCTCTATCATATTACGCATTGTATCTTTGGTCCTTAATGTTTTCACACGAAATGAATCTGGTGCGGTAAGAACAAGTTCTGCGTGTTCAATTTTCTTTGACGAATACATCTTCATACAAAGGCTGATTATATCTGTTATCTCTTGTTCATAACAATTAGTAAAATGATTTCTAAGTTCTTCAATCACAAGACGAAACTGTGCATTCTCTCTATTAACAGAATAATTTTCAAGTGCATCTACAATCAGACCTGCGATATATTCGATT
>CAJJTI010000153.1 GCA_905194705.1 uncultured Solobacterium sp.
TCTTGAATCATTCCTGAGACCAGAAGCGAGGATTGCTGCAGTTCGGCAAGGAAGCTCACGCCAATCTAATATGTTATATGTTTCTGCAAAGTCACATATAAGTGCTTCCTCATCTACTGCAACCATTCTAGCCAGGATTAAGAGTTTTTTCCGCTTTTTAATGATTCAAAAATATCAGTAGCTTCATTATTAAAAGCTTCTGTAGGAACTCGGCCTGTTTCTGTGGCCAAGTGATTGTATAATCTCTTTTTCTGTTCTTTACCCAAAATTAATGTAAAAAGTTTGGAATAAGCTAAAGGATGATCGTCTTCTAATTCAGAAAGAATATCAATTACTCTCATGTCATCCATAACATTTTCATTAATTTCAAATTCAAATCCAGTTCTAGTCTTTCCTTTTGTCATTTTATGCTCCTAAAGAAATGTACTCATAATGAGTATTTAATTTACTATCTGGTAGTGCTTTGAATGTCACTTCATATTTGATAACATCATTATCTACATACACAATATCGCCTAGTTCGCTCACTTTAGCATTAGGCACTACAATTCTTTTAACCGCATCACCGTTTAAGACCATGTCAAAAACAACTACTCTTGTTGGAATTTCATTCGCATTTGCTTTTACTGTGATTTTCTTTTGAGATTCATCAACGGTCACATTATCGTCACCGTAAATAACTTTTAGAACATCAGCATTTAAACTTTCAATAAAAGAAGTTTGGAATGTATCTGTTTTTTCTGTTTGGGCAGAATAAACAATCTGACCACCCCACGCTTTGATATCTTCAGTTTCCATTGAATTAGAGTTAGTCAAACCATCTTCAGAATTGTATCCTAATGCTTTAAATGCTGGATCTAATTCGGTAGTTGCGTCAGTTGGAACAGTAGTTCCAATTGGAGCAATATATGCACAGCCTGTTAGTTTTGGCTTAGAAGCACTTACATTTTTAATATCAGACATATTTTCTCCTTAATTTTCATAATATGAAATATCAAATACAGCTTGGTATCTGTATCTCTTGGTTGTTATATCAGTGAAGTTATAATCACTATTTAGAGAAACTTTAATTACATCATTTAATTGAATCATTTCTCTAAGAGCTTTCTTAACTTCATCATTTAAAGTTGCTGCTTTAAACATACTTGTTGCATATGATTGAAATGCAAAAGTAGCAGTTATGACATTATAATTTTCAGAACTGCCTGTTCTTTCAAATAGAACAAATTCTTCTGGCGCTGATTCCGGTATTTCTAAAAACACTGGAACGGATAAACAGTTTTTTAGATAATCAATGATTCTTTTTTCAATCATTTCTTACCTCCGCCCAAAGCCTTTAATAAAATATTATTTTTCAAATTCTTATAGTAAGCTTTTGGACCATCTGCTTTAATTTGTCCAACAACTCTAGTTTTTCCGACTTGAACATTGCCAACAAATCCTTTCCCTGCTCTTTCAGAAACTTGGTCAACATATTCTTGAATGACATTCTGCATGTCTTGGCTCTGAAGTAATTCTTTTACTCCTTCTCGATTAAGTTCAAATTTTATTTTAGCCATCGTATTTTTCCACCTTAACTTTTTTATTCCAACATAGCGGAATCATGTCTTCAATTCCTTCTGTTGCTTTACCAATAGTCATATAGATTTCATTATTGAACTTAACCTTCTTATTTTCCCAAGAATGTGTATCTCCTTTAGGAATAGCAAGTACATATGATACTTTTTTTCCGTACAGTTCGTTTGTATTGATAATGTCTTCTGAAGAAGGTTCTCCATAAAGAACGTTATTAACGATTTCTTCAATTTCTTTATATATTGGAGCACCGAAGTCATCTGTTCCAATTTGTACTTTTTCATACAAAATAATAGGAATTCCTTTTAACATTCTTGCATCTCCTCAATTGGAGATTTAGCACCAATTCTATTACCTACTCCAAGCAACGTTTTTTCTGTTTTTGATAAATACAGTTCACCAACTGATCCAGAAGACATTGTCCATGATTGTGTATACCCCAAAGCTGACATAGAGCCTTGTGTTGCCCCGATTGGTGAACCGGAGTTATCAGCTAGACCTCTTCTAACCATTCGACATGATACAAGATTCTTTCTATCAATAGATGCATTTAAATTGTATGTATCAATAATAATTCCCGCCTCTTTCAGTAATGCTTCACATCTAGCTCTTTCATCTTCATCTAGAGTTTTAAATCCAGCTTCAACATCTTCAACTGTTGCGTATACCATGATTGTCTCCTTTCAAAAAAGAGAGAGTGTGTAAACACTCTCCGCTATTAACCTTTAGAAGTAACTTTTACGATTCTATCAGTGTAATATGGTTGAACACTAATACCTGTAAATGCTACTAATTCTACAGCCGCATTGCTATATAATGGACCGTTTTTAACGGCAATAATTCCTGTTTCATCAGTTGTTAATTCCATGCCAGGAATAGAAGCAATTGAAGTAGCTACAATAGCAATATTTTCTGCTGCAGTTCCATATACTGTGCCTGCAGGTACATTTGAATCAATAATCACATTGCCGATACCTAAGAAATTCTTTAAATAAGATAAGCCAAAATCATTTTCTAAAGTAACATCGTGTTCTCCTAAATATTCAAAAGCATCATCTGGTGATACAAAGATAATTGGAGTATGTGCTTCATCTTCAAATTTTTTAGAAACATATGCTGCTGCTTTTGCAACTTTCTTTTGGAAGATTTTCGCATTAGATAGTCCAGTTGTAGTAACTGTATCTGTACCTGTTCCTGTTCCTAAAGCAGTAAAGATAGTTGTTCTGATACCTTTTTGAATATCTTTTAGAACTGCTCTATTAGAGCCACCTACCGCAACGTCATATCCTAGTTTTCCGATTTTTTCAATAGAAGTTAAATTTCTATATTTGCCATAAGTTAACTCTTTAACTGTAGGAGCACCCATAGCAATTCCTGAGTCTGGAATTAATGCTTTTTCTGCTACTGCTTCTGCTGATAATGTTCCTGAGCTCTTATAAATTTTCCAAGCTGTACCAGGCGCAACAACTTGTACGTCTGCTTGGCTTAATACTGCCTGTAAGTTATGTAAGTCTGTTTCAAATTTACCAATTAAGTTAATATCCATTGCTTTTGCATCGATAGAATAATCTGCCATATTTTTTTCTCCTTTTACTTAAATAATTCAATATTCTCTTTGATTGCTTGTATTCTTTTCTTTTCGTCTTTAATTGAAAGAATACTTTCTTTTGTGACACTTCCAGGTTTAGCTTCTCCAGAATCTTTTACAGTTGGATAAGGTTTATTAACTGTATTTGCATTAGTATTTCTACTATTCATGAATTGAAGAATTGACTGTGCCTGCGCATTGCATGTCTCTTCATCTTCTCCATATAGCAAATTGATTGGTACACCTGTTTCAGTAGAAACTTTTGATCGTACATTTCTAACCGTTTCCGCTTTTTCCATTTCATCCAATCTCTTCTGAAGTGCTGCAGCCTTTTCAGTTGCCTTTTGTAGTTCAGATTTTGATGCTTCTTCTGCTTCATCATATTTAGTAGCTTTTGTTTTCAAATCATCATAATCTGCATACTTTGCACGTTCTCTTTTAAGTCTGTCTGCAACAATTGCATCAACTTGTTCTTGAGTAAACGTACTTGTTTCCGGATTCTTATCCGTGTTTTCCTGATTCACAGTTTCTTTTGTTTCTTCCATTTTTTCCTCCATTGAGTGCTTTAGCCTCGTTTTAATGGCACGAGTTGCCATCAAAAAAAGCGGATGTATTTAACATTCGCTTTCATTAATAAGATGGTGTTCAATAATATAATGTCTATTTTTGAATTATAATTTCTTTTATTTGATCAATACTCAATTCAATCCCATTTTTATCACCCTGTTTTTTTAATAATCCAATGCTGTCTAATCCATCATCATTGTCTGCGCCACGAAAATAATTAGCAACATATCCAGTTAATGTGGCTTCTTTATCAGTTGTTATTTGAACATTTTTATATAAGTAATCACTTAGTTTCATCTTTCTTTATACTCCTTTTTGTAGGGCATGCATGAGTTCTTTTATTTGAATAATGAGTAACAAAACTATTCGTTTTTTCAACCACATTTCCTTCTTCATCTACATTATATCCTATATCATATTCAAGTTCTATTACCTCTTTGTATTGTTTTCCAGGTTGTTTTTCATAAACTATCCCTTTACCGACATTGTCATCTATAAGATTCTGCACATCCTCTATTTGTATACCTTCTAGAAAGAAACTTTTCCCTTTTAAATGTGTATCATATAAATGTGATTTTTGTTTTTCCGGATTCACTAAAGTTGAAATATTCCCATTTGAAATATTTTCTAGTAAATTTTGTGTTGGATTATTCAAATTTAAAA
>CAJJTI010000154.1 GCA_905194705.1 uncultured Solobacterium sp.
CGTATATGTCCCATTGTGAAAGCCGACAGTCCGTCACCTGAATCCGCAGCCTGCCTGAATAACCCGATGCCTTTCTGTATATCCTGCGGACATCCTTCCCCTTCCAGGTATATATGGCCCAGATTGGCTTTCGCTGTAGGTTCCTTTTCCGCGATACTTTCCAGAAGAGCGATTGCCCTGCCCACATCACGCTTTACAGCCATCCCTTTCAGGTAATACACAGCAACGGCGTTGATTCCATACACGAATCCCTGCGTTGCCGAACGGTCATACCATAGGAAAGCCTCATTGACATCCCCCTTATCCTCATAATACAGACCGGTTAAATACTGGGCCTCGGCATCACCTGCCCGGGCCTTTTCCAACATTTTTCTTGTTTCTTCTTTCATGTTGTTTGATTTTTAGATTTGATATATTGTTTAAGTCTCACACATCTAAGGATTTCGGGGTTTTGTCAGACGGTAGTTTTTTATGTGTGTAAGTTAAAAGAGGAGAATATGTGAGTGATGGCCTAATGAATTTGTCCGGCAGTTGTTTTGGTGTGTCAAGACTTCCCGGCAAAGGTTATCCGATGAAGATGATAGCCAGGACTGAAGGATGGAGTGTAAGTATGGTCTAGAGATAGAAAAAAGTTTGGAGTATAGAAATAATTATGAAAGGGACCATGCATTACGGTTGCTCCTCTATTCTTCTCGTTATAATATGAAGTGTTTCTAAAAATATGAGTGAATAATTGTTCTAGAGTATGATATAAAGAAGAGGGTCAAGGCAGAAAGATTTCTTGATGTTGGAATTAATCGTATGGTCAGTGTCATGCTATCAAGATACGTCATATTTATATAAAAATAATGAGAAAATCGTTATATGAGGGAAAGAGAACTAAAATACTATAAAACTTAAATGTTATACCAAATAATGTAAAATATCCCTAAAAATAAGAAGATTGACAAATAAAAAGTTCCTATGGTTAACAAAATAGTTTTTTATTTGTACTTTTATAAACCAAATAGAGACTAAATACATATGAAGATAGAAGAATTTTTAGCAGAACGATTAAGAAGCGCACATATTATGGCAGGCTAACACATATCATAATGTTTTTTCTGTAGCTCATTGCTTAACGGAATTGGAATTCTAAATTTTGAACTGTATTATGTGGGAGAAGTCATGCGGAAAATATTCTGTGCAAAATCGTTGTGCGTATTGTCTCGAATAATTCAGGTTTCTACTCCTCCTAATGCATGGATTTTAGATCTATTTACAGGTAGCAGTACAACTGGCATTCTTGCCAACCTATTGGGTAGATGTTTCCTTGGCATAGATCAAAAGGAAAAGTTTTTGAGACTAAGTATAGTTCTTCGTGAAGAAATCAATTATATCTCCAAACATAGAATCTGTTTGGGTAACTTCAAATACAATCACCTTTGTTTGAAGAAAAGGAAATTGATTGTCTTATGGAATCTTGTGTGTATTATAGGCAGAATTTGCCTTTTTAATGTTCATGTAGCAAATATATGTATTAAAATTGTACGTATAGAGAGATTTAAAGAAGGGGTAACAAATGAAGATAAGAACTATATTCGCCGAGTCTTGAATTGGATACATAGGTGAATTATTTAAACAATATGAGACTGTAGATATTTACAGAATCAATATAAAAAGTAGTGATTTTTTTAGCGATAATAATATGACAGCAATTGTTGGTACTATAAACAGGAGAGGTGTTGCATTTGCAGCTGATAGTGCAGCAACACATACTATTTCATCAAGGCATAAAATTACCAATCATGCCAATAAAATATTTGAATTATCTAAGTATAATCCTGTAGGAGCGGCTATTTGTGGAAATTTGGATTTTCTAGGAATGCCGTGGGAGGATATTTTTAAAATTTATCGCAATCAACTTAGAAATTCATCAAAGCCATTACTCAGCGATTATTCAAAGGATTTTTTTAATTTTATTAATCAGAAAATTATGCCGTCACTTTGTGATAAGCAAAAAAGTGATTTATCTTTCGTTATAAATAGTTTCTGGGAAGAAATTTTAAATTTAGCTCAAGATGATATTAAAAAGATAGGAGATACAGTTAATGATGAAACATTATATTCAGCTTTGCTGTTGAGACTTGACGAGTTCATTGATTTGTATTCAATAAAAGACAAATGTTATGGATTTGAAGATTATACATTGGAAAAATTTGTTATTTATGCAGAAGATATTATTGATAATACTTTAAAGGATTGCCTTTCTTCTAGTTGCCCTAAAAATTTTAAGGGAAAGTTTATTAGTGCTTTGTTTTTAATAATCACCTCAAACATTCATGTATATTTAATTACAACCGAGATTATTATTTGGGGATATGGGGAAGATGAGCTGTTCCCATCTTATGAATCTTTTGTTGTAAGTTTAGCTTTTGATAATAAAATAAAGTATACTAGTAAAAGTAAATATGTAGTTTCTAATGAAAATGTTGCTTGTGTAGAGCCTTTTGCACAAACAGATGTTGCAAACACTGTTGTTCGTGGAATTGATGCTGATTTACGTGTTCAATTCTACAATACCTATAAATCCTCTCTCAATACATTTAAAGATGAAATTATATCAAAACTACAGACGGCTAATGCACCAATGGAATTAATAAATATATTTCATACTTTAGATGTTGATGCTTATACTGATGTGTATATCCAAAATATGAATGAGTACATCCAAACGAATTATATCGAAAAATTAGTAAATACAATTTCTTACCTAAGTAAAGAAGATTTAGCGGACATGGCAGAAAGTCTTGTACGAATGACTTATTTGAAACGAAGAATTACTTCAGAAGAAGAGAGTGTTGGAGGACCTGTAGATGTTGCTGTAATAACGAAAGGAGATGGATTTATATGGTTAAAACGTAAACATTATTTTTCTCCAGAATTAAATCATCATTATTTTGAACGCTAAATAAATATTTATGATGACAATATATAGTGAAATATCAGAAATGTCAATATCCAAAGCTCAACAATTGGATACACACGCTGAAATTTATAACGAAATAAATCAATTAGAAGTAAAAAAACTAATTGATAAAGATTTTAGTTGTATTAAAAGTATTGATTGGGGTAATACACCCAAAGAAGAGATAGATAGACAAACATACTTTGCAATTACAGATGAATAACGTGTATTTTTTCGGGAACAGTAAATAACTAAAAACTTCATTTATGATATTTTCATCACATAATTATAAATATAAGCCTGTTGTTGAACAGGTTGCGATTAAACAGTGTGCTATTTACGGTCTGCAAAATACTTTCTATGATAGCTGGTCTATTCAACCTGATGATGGCATAATAAAAAAAATGGAAGAAGGACTCATAAATTATAAATTCTTTTTCCTTTTTTGTATTAATCAATAGTTTACAAAGTAATATGGTGAGAATGGCAAAATGTGAACTTTAAGGCTGCCCAGAATTTCATTAAGTTTATTTCAATCCGAATGGATAATTGCAATATGCCATTCCTTTTCACTCAAAATCTGTATATTGACTTGTTCTCAAATGGGCTAAATGTCGTTGTAAGGTAAATTATTGATATAATTAACGGCTCAAATACATATTATAACCTAGTGAACACATTTCATAATCTTATTGCAGTCAAACAAAGAATAGGTAATAAAATTTGCATAGAGCGTGTAGTAATATATTACTTAGAACCGATTTTCCGAATTTGCCTTTTCCACCCAGGTAGGACTTGATGTGATTCAGGCAAAGATAGTATCGGATGCCTATGAAATGACTCAAGTTCAAAAAGGAGCAAAATTTGAAAATGGTTACACGACAAATATTCTATTTAGAGGAATGTCACGTGGCAGATTACCAAATTTTCCTGTTATAGCCTTTAATTACATTCGTGGTATAGATCATGTATCGTAATCCAGTACAAACTGAAACTATTTGGTAAGTTTCTCTCAGTTCTCCTAAAGGTCATAAATAAGAAGTGCCTCTGAATTATCGGGAAGCGGGTTTAGATTTTATTCCCAGAGTTCAAGGCACGTTTCTGAATTACCCTAAAAAATAGAAAGAAGAGACAAGTCATTATAAACTCATCTCTTCCATTATCCTATCTATCTTCTGCATATCACATCATACACAGAACTGCCTTTCATGTAATCATCTACTCCAGGCTCGAACTCCTTCCACCATTTCCAGACATGCAGACCATAACCTTTCCATTGCAGCGTCTCTATCTCTGCCTTCCACTGATAAGACCATTGATTGTTGAGGCGTGGGCAAATAAGGATACGTAGATGTCTTGGAATACCTGCCATCAATTCCTCCGACAATAC
>CAJJTI010000155.1 GCA_905194705.1 uncultured Solobacterium sp.
ACCTAGTTGAAAATACGCGAATAAATGCAGAAGTGGAGCTAGAGTATATGACATTAGAAGAAAAATTAAATGAATTCAAAGCTGAAGGTAAACAAGAGCAAGCAATTGAAACTGCTACAAAAATGCTTTTGGATGGTAATTATTCCATGAATCAGATTATAAAATTATCGTCATTATCTGAAAAAGAAATAGAAGAATTAAGATTAAAACTCAAAGACAGGGTAAGTTAGAATAAATGAAAAAGACAGAGGTGAGTAAAATTCTCGTTTCTGTCTTTTGTATAGTTTTGCTGAAAGATTATTTTTGTGTATCAGGGACTTGTTCACTCATTAGATGAGTTTTAGCAAGTTCTGCATATTTATTGGCATTTTCAGTGTCTTTCAAATTTGTATATATTTCTGAGATTAAGAATTCATCAATATATTTTTGCTCGTTTTGAACTTTATCTAGTTCATTTAGTAGTTCATCAAGCTTGTCCGTTTTCTTTTCAACCATAATGTCATAAACGCGTTGTACAGATTTTTTTGCTTGTTCATTCTTAGGTAATCCCATAACAACTTCATAACATTTTTTACAACGATTTACGTCATTAGTTGTAATGAAATATCCTAAAGCACGTGTGTAAATTGTAAGTTTAGCGTCATTTGATAATCTTTTATTTGCAAAAGAATCAAATATTTTTTCAACTTCTTTGTTTTGACCACGCATAATTGCAACATTGAATTTTAAAATATCAATATTTGCTGGTGGGATTAATCTTTTAGCTTTGTCGGAATTGATTTCTTTTTCAAATTCTGAATATTTTCCTTCTGCTAGTAATCTAATGATAGATGTAGAATATTCATCTCTTTTTTTCTTCATTACTGCTTCAAAAATTAATGAAGCAACAAAAAGGACAACCATTAGAATAATTGGTAATTGTTTTGGCATAAAAACCCTCCTAGGATAATTAGATACATTATATTAAATTTAATGTAATGTGTTAAGATAACTTTATGTTGTACAAAGAATATTATACATCGCCAATAGGAGAAATGTTGCTAATAGCTAGAGATAATAAATTGATTAGCTGTGATTTTATGACAGCTAAATATTATCATCATCAAAAAGAAGCTGAAGCAAGATACGAGAAAGTCACTGTACTTAGTGATACAATGCTATGGCTAAATCAATATTTCAATCGGCAAATACCTGATTTTTGTCCTGATATTGATTTAGATGGTACCGCGTTTCAGAAAGAAGTGTGGGAGTTACTTTTGAAAATTCCATATGGTAAAACAGTAACATATAAAGATATAGCAGAAGAAATAGCACTAAAAAGAAATATCATGCGTATGTCTAATCAGGCTGTTGGTCAAGCTGTCAGTAAAAACCCAATCAGTATTATTGTTCCATGTCATAGAGTAATAGGAACTGATGGCAGTTTGACAGGATATGCAAGTGGAGTAGATAAAAAGAAATTTCTTTTAGAACTTGAAATGCATGGTAATATAGATAAGGAAACCGTTGATTAGAAATAGTAGTATATCAAGGTAAAAAAAGAGAAGACTAGCTGGTGTAAATGTCGTTTACTCGTAGATATATGAATGCATCTAAGAGGGCTTTATTGAATTATAGTAGGTAAAGACGTTATGCTCGTTACGCATTTGAGAAGTAAGAAAAGTGGAACCACGCAATCCAGCGTCTTTTTATAGGACGCTTTTTATTTTGGAGGTAAGATAAATGATTAAGCTGTATAACACAAAAACATTAAAGATTGAAGAGTTTAAACCAATTGAACCAGGTCACGTATCAATGTATGTATGCGGTCCTACTGTATATAACTATGCACATATTGGTAATGCTAGACCAATGGTTGTATTTGATGTATTAAAAAGATTATTTGAAGCTGAAGGATATACAGTGAAATATGTATCAAATTTCACAGATGTTGATGATAAAATTATCAATAAAGCAATTGAAGAAAATACAACAGAATCAGTTATTGCAAATAGATACATTGATGCCTATCAAGCTGTACGTAAAGAATTAAATACAGAATTACCTGATATCACTCCTAGAGTTACAGAAACAATGGATGCAATTATCAAATTTATTGATGAATTAGTTCAATCAGGACATGCTTATAACGTAGATGGAGATGTTTATTTCTCGGTTGAATCAGTTCCTACATATGGTGAGATCAGCCATCAGAAATTGGAACAATTAGAAGCTGGTGCACGTGTTGAAGAAAATAGCGCGAAAAGAAATCCATATGACTTTGCTTTATGGAAGAAAACTGATAAAGGTATTAAATGGGACAGTCCATGGGGACAGGGAAGACCTGGCTGGCATACTGAATGCGTTGTTATGATTAACAACAACTTAGGCGAAATGATTGATATTCATGGTGGTGGAATGGATTTAAGATTCCCACACCACGAAAATGAAGCAGCTCAACAAGAAGCCCTACATGGTAATGCATTAGCTAACTACTGGATTCATAATGCCATGATTAATATTAATGGTGACAAGATGTCTAAATCTTTAGGTAATGTAATCTGGGCAAAAGATGTAGTTGAAAAGCTGGGTACAAATTTAACTAGATGGTTAATGAGCAGTGTACATTATCGTAAAGAATTGAATTTCTCTGACGAAACAATTGAAACAGCTAGAAAAGAATTAAGTAGAGTATTACTTCCTTTAAAGCAGGCTGATATTAAAGCGGGTTTGGCGGGTATTACATTAAGTGACGCATATGATGAAGAAAGCTATCGTCATTTCTTGGATCAACTTGATGATGATATGAATACACCAAATGCTTATGAAGTTATATTCAATACAGTAAAACAGCTAAATACAGCACTTCGTTCTAAAGAAATTGATTTTGAAACAGTTAGCAAATACCGTAATACTGTGGAAAAAATGTTAAATGTGTTAGGAATTGTTGTGGATAAAGTGGTATTAAGTGACGAAGATAAAGAATTATTTGCAAAGTGGAATGATGCGAAGAGTGCAAAAGATTTTGCAAAAGCAGATGAATATAGAAATGAATTAACTGCTAGAGGACTTCTTTAATGCAAATGCATACAGGTAGAACACTTGCTTTCCTAGGAGATGCTGTCTGGTCTTTAAAAGTAAGAGAATATTTTGTTGATAAGGGCTATGAAAAAGGAAAAGATTTGCAGAAACTATCCACAGATTTTGTCAGTGCAAAAGCTCAAGCATTCTTTTATGATTATTTACATAACGAAGGTTTATTAACTGAGGAAGAAGAAGAGTATTTTAAACGGGGAAGAAATGCCAATGCGGGTACTGTTCCTCATAATACTCCAGTTCAAATTTATCGAAAGAGTACAGGCTTTGAAGCAATTCTGGGTTATCTTTATTTAGAGAAAAAACAGGACCGAATTGATTTTATATGGGATAAGGTTAAAACCCTGAAGGAGGAATAAAGTGGCACAATTAATTTACGGGAAAAACGTTGTAAAACAATTATTGTCAAACCCAAAAAAAGTGCATGAAGTATATTTAGCTGGTAACGATAGTGAAATTGAAGATCTATGTCGTAAAGGCAATATCCGTGTCAAAAAAACAGATCGCAAGGCTTTAACGAAAATGGTGAAAAGTGACAACCACCAGGGTGTAGTTGCAAGTATTGATGAATATAAAACTTATTCAGTAGATGATATCGTTAATGATAAAAAGAATAAGTATGGTTTTATCATTATGCTTGATGAACTGGAAGATCCACATAACTTGGGCGCAATTCTGCGTACTGCAGACGCTGTGAATTGCGATGGTGTCATTTTTAAAAAGGATCGTTCTGTCAGTTTGACACCAACTGTTGCAAAAGTATCAACAGGGGCAATAGATACAGTGAAATGTGCTGCTGTTACAAATCTAGTTAGAACAGCAGAAGATTTACAGAAAAAAGGATATTGGCTTGTAGCAGCAGATATGGATGGTCAAGACTATAGAAGTCTTAAATATGACTTCAATACAGTACTTGTGATTGGAAATGAAGGTAAAGGAATCAGCAGACTTTTAAGAGAAAAATGTGATTATGTAGTATCTTTACCAATGAAAGGACAGATTGAATCATTAAATGCTTCTGTAAGTGCAGGCATATTGATGTATGAAATTAACAGCAAACGTTTTCCCCTATAGGGAGGGCGTGTATGCTAAACGTTTATGAATTAATCTATATGAGTCGTTTAGGGGATGAAAATGCTTTAGCGACTCTTTTATCTTATTGTATGCCAGTGATTTATAAAGAAGTTAATAAGGCAATAGAGCTTAATT
>CAJJTI010000156.1 GCA_905194705.1 uncultured Solobacterium sp.
TCATTATCATTAAATTTAATTATTAAGCCACATTCATCTAATACATTTTGAAACATGAAGTCAATACGTGCTTCATAACTGAAATTAGTTAAAGCTTCTCCTAACAAACCAAAAGCTGATAACTTACTTTCTTCGAAAGAAACAAGTGTACTTTCTGGTTCTGTTTCAAGTATTAATTTATCACCACTTAATATATATAATTTAGGTTCATGAAACCATGTCCACGTTCCAGGATTAATTCTTTTAGCCATATTTATCAATACATTTCTATTTTTACTATTTTTCCTAAAGTTTCTAAATCCTTAGCCATATCTTTAATTAAAGCAATTTTCGCATTTAAAGAAATTGTCGAATAAGCAATTTCTTCATGAGCAGGATTATCACTTAAACCAACCATAAATGTAATCGCACTTGACTGTAATAATTCACGCATCAAACATGTTGCACCATCCTGTTCATGAGAAAGTATAACATTTTCTGCAAATGTAGTATCTTCAACTGCTTTCTTCAGCATTCTAGATACTTTCTGTAAAGTTAAAACACCTTCTGTAACTAAATCCATACCATCAATAAATCCCTTTGGTGGTACATCTAATGCCATATGAAAAATACTGTCTGTTTTTAACTCTTTTCCTGTCACTCTTGAAACAATGGTACTCGTTGTGCCACCACAGCATATTTTTTTACCACTTGCGGCTAATAACTTATGAACTACCTTTTCATCATCTTCTTTATTAGAAGGTGGTCCAACCATAACACGTGTTTCTTTCGCTTCGAGAATATGTAAACAAGCTACTGTTGAATCATCCCCAGGACAGGAACCATATAAATAATTAACATTGCTTAATAACATTCTCGTCACATCACTTGCACTGTCATTTTCTTTTATATGTTCTTCTAAGAATGTTTCAACTTCTTTTTGTCCCCAGCCAAAATTTAAACTCATACCAAGTCCAGCAAATAAGACGCCATCACTGAATGTTAAGATATAATCGCCAGGCTCGCATAAAAAGTTCATGAGATGAATGGTTTTTCCACTATATGTACGTATCTGTTCTTCTTCATGAACAACTTTACCATTATGAATAAATATCGTGGAAGGACTGTCATATTGTGCAACAAAAACAGCTCCATCGTAATATATCTGAATAATTGTAAATGTAGAATAAGCTATTTCTCTTTCTGCACATACTGGTAATGTGGAAGAAATTGTTTCTATGGCTTCTTTTAAGTTCATTCCTGAAAATACCATTTCACAGACAATCGTACTAGTTAAAGTGGATAAAATATTAGCTTTAACACCACTTCCTAGACCATCCGCAAGCACCAATACAACAGAGCTGTCACTTCGTTTGATTTGAACTCTATCCCCACACAACTCTTCATTTTTCTTGTTTAAAGAACGCCAGTATGAATCAATATGAATCTTCTCACTCATCACTTTCGTCCATCGCTTCCTTTAATTTGGTTAGAGCTACTTTAGATTTAGCTGTTGTTTCGCCAAGTAAACTAGCTATTTCTTGAACTGTACGCATTTGATCATCAATAACTTGTTGTGTAACATTCATTGTTTTTTCACGTAAGTTGCGTAACATTCTTTCTTTCAATTCTTCATTTGTACGATCCATCAAGATTAATACAGTATAAGTTTCATCAGGCACTTTGAAAATTGCATGATCAACGAGTTTATTATACATATCATATTCAACACGAATATTATTCACTCTTCTTGATTTACTTTGTACTGCTTCTTCTAATTCTTTACTAGGTAATACAGATATTAAAGGCATGCCTGTAGGATTAACCATTTCTAAATCAAGCATTCTTCGCGCACTTGGATTCATTTCCAGAATGTTATAGTTTTCATCGATAACCACAATACCATTAGGAGTATTATCAATTACAACATTTGATAAAGATTCAGCATGTGCTAAAGCTTCTGGTAAACATATCTTAGGATCAGCCTTGCCTTCTAATACAGCAATAGCTTTTTCATAACATGTTTCATATCCACAAGCTCCACAATCATGTATTTTGTCTGGTGATGTTTTACCCATGCGAATCATTTCTGCTTCAATTTCTTCTTTGGTATGATGTGGACGATAAATATCTTCTTTTTTCCACACTGCATCTACATTGCAAGGCAACTTGCCACTTGATATCGGTTTATTAAAATCAACATTCTGACGAATAACACTTTGTCCAACCCATTCATTATGAGCAAAATGAGATAGAAGTGGCCCACCCATACAAGAACCTATGCAAGCATTAACTTCAAAGAAATATCCTTCTAAATGACCATTTCTAATTGCTTCCAAGAAAGATTTAATACGATCAATTCCTTCAACACTGACAAACTTGTAATTCTCTTTATTTTCCAAAGTTGTAAGAATACCACCAGAAGTTGGATACAGTCTAGAAATAGAGCCTTCAAAATCTTGCCAGTCACTTTCTTCATCGACACATGGTTCATTTTCAATCCATTCAAATAATTCCTGCATATTGATACATGCATCTACGTACCCTGCAAATCTTTCATCATGTATTTCTTTATATTTTGCAATACATGGAGATAAAAATACAACTTTCGCATCAGGATGTTCTTCTTTAATCATTTTGGCATGAACTATCATTGGTGATTCTACTGGTGCCATAAATTCGATTAAATCTCCATATTCTTTTTCAATTAAAGAATTTGCAGCAGGACAGCACGTTGTGATGATATTTTTCATCTTATGTTCTTTAATCAAGTTCTCATAAGCTTTAGAAACAACAGCTGCGCCTCTTGCAGTTTCTTCTACAGCATAAAAGCCTCTACTTTTTAAGATCTTTGTTAAACTGGAAAAGCGTGGCCAAACCGAAACAAAGCTCGGTGCAACGCTCATGATGACTTTTTCACCATTTGCTAACCACGTTTTTACTTTATTAAAATCGCTAATTATCTTTTTGGCGTCATGTCTACAGACACTGTAACAGTTACCACACAAAATGCATTCATCTTCAAGAATTGTTGGTTGATTATGAATATAAGTCATTGCATTAGTTGGGCAATTTCTTACACACCTCATACAATTTCGACAAGAAGCTTCAGAAAGTTGAATATAATGGGTAGCCATTATGCTAACTCCTGCGTTAATTTTTCCTTCAATATTTCTTTAGCATTCATCGCTGTAATACCTGTTAGTGTTTCACCATTCACTCTAATACCAAGTCCAGAGTGATTTTCACAGGATTTCATGCAGAAACAGCCTTTTAATTCAACTTTTTCTTTCCAGTTGTTTTCTTCAATCATGGTCATTAAATCTTGTATGACTTGACTTGCTCCTTTTACATAACATGCACTGCCAATGCATACCTCAACTTGTACCATCCTAATTATCCTCCTTATGATTATCAATATGCATATTCACTCCATCAAAAGGACATGCATTTAAAGAATCGCTGATTGTTTTGATTGGATTTGATACATTTTCTTTTGCCATATGTGCTTTTGCCATTACAGAACTAGTAATAGTTGCTGGTCCACCAAGGCAACCGCCTTCACAACACATACCTTCCAATATATCAAAATTAAATTTACCTGCTTTTAATAACATAAGTTGTTTCTTGCATTCCATTGCACCATTTGCATAGTATGCAGTATAAGGTCCTTCACCTTTTTCTTTAGCTGCTTCATTAACAGCCTGACTTACTCCACCTCCTGTTGCAAAGTTTCTACCAAAGTTACTTGCATCATCTGTTTTTGGTGCTTCAACTTCTTCAGGCCAGATATGTTTAGCAACTAACATTGCGGCAATTTCTTCAAATGTTAATACATAGTCTACCGTTGTATTTTGTTCCATAGCTTCTTGTTTCTTTGCAAGGCATGGACCGATAAAGACAATACCGTGATCTGGATGTTCCTTCTTTAGTTTGTTTGCTAAAGCCATCATTGGTGAATATGTTGTTGATTTATTCTTTTCATATACAGTTGGATAATGAATCTTTAACATATTTACAAAACCAGGACAGCATGAAGTTGTCATTGGAATACCTGCTTCTTTATGTTCTTTTAATTCTTCTGCTTCTGTAGCCGCAACCGCATCAGCAGCTACTGCAACTTCATAGCATTTTTCAAAACCAAGCATTTCAATAGATTTCTTAATTTGACTTAGAGAAGCATTTTCAAATTGTCCCTGAATACTTGGAGCTACAATTGCATAAGCTGGTGACTTCATACGTAATAAAGTCGCAACCGGTACTACCCAGCTGATATCTTCAATAGCACCAAATGGAC
>CAJJTI010000157.1 GCA_905194705.1 uncultured Solobacterium sp.
GTGTTACAGAACCTACCTTTGGTCCATCAGGCAAGCAGCTGCGTTTAAACTGTTGTGTAAAGAAACGGCTGTAGAAACGAGTTAAAGCATCTTTAACTGTATCTATAGATAATTCAGAATATGCAGTTAGAGCATAAGCGATTAGCTCTTCTGGATCCATACCATAACGTAATACATAATATAAGAAGAAATCATTTAAATCATATTTACCAATTTTTTCTTCTGTCTTTTGAGCAATTTGACCTTCTTTATTAGGTGTTAACTCTGGAGAAATTGGTGTATTTACAATTGATAATAATACTTCTTTTAAATCTTCATTATTGCTTGTATTGGCATAGGTAGAACAGATATATTGTACTAATGTCTTAGGTACTGAAGCGTTTACTCCATACATGGACATATGGTCACCATTATATGTGCACCAGCCTAATGCTAACTCACTTAAATCACCTGTTCCTACAACAAGTCCATTTTCATAGTTAGCCGCATCCATAAGAATATATGTACGCATTCTGGCTTGGGCATTTTCATAAGTTGTATCGCCTTCACCTCTATATTTACCACCATGACCGATATCAATTAAGTGACTTTCTACACCCTTTTCAATAGCTACTTCTCTAGCTTCTACGTCTAATGTTTTCATGAGTTTTAAAGCATTATTATAAGTTAAGCTAGTTGTATTTCCTTTATTAGGAAGAGTATAGCCAATAACCCGAATATCAGGCACAATCTTCTTCGCTTCATGACACACAAGAAGTGCTAAAGTACTGTCTAAACCGCCACTGATACCAATAACTAATGTTTTAATACCTGTAGCTTTAACTCTTGTGGCTAGACCATTAGCTTGTATTTGTAATATTCTTTTACATCTATTTTCTCTTTCCGATTCATTACTTGGTACAAAAGGAAAACGATTAACATAGACTTGTTCCTTCTTTAATATTTCAGCTAATTCACTTGAAGAAATATTATTTTTATTATTTACAGCAGGAATATTAACATCAATAAAGCGATAGTCACTTAATCTAGTTTCAAAAGTATTTTGATGCATGCGGTTATAAATAATCTTATCAAGATTGATAACTGCAGTTTCTACATGATTTTCATTATCAAAAATACTCTCTTTTATGATTTGACCGCAATCAGAAATAATTGAATGTCCAGAGAATACTAAATCTGTACTGCTTTCATCCATACCACTTGATACATATGCATAAGCAATATAACATCCAGCACTTTGCTGCATAACCATATTTCTTCTAAATTCTTCTTTACCAATTAATTCATCAGAAGCAGATAAATTCAAAATAATATTTGCACCTCTTAAAGAAGCATGTGTACTAGGTTTATCAGGAACCCATAAATCTTCACAGATTTCTATACCTACAACAGCTAGTGACTTTTTATCTTTAAATAATAAATCTACGCCAAAAGGTACATCTTCGTTAGCATAATAAATAACTTTATTTTTAATATCTTTTCCTGATGTAAACCATCTGTCTTCATAGAATTCACTATATGTAGGAATATAACTCTTTGGTACAATACCATGTAATTTACCATTAGAAATAAAACCAGCAACGTTATATAAAGAATTATCTATATATAAAGGAAACCCAACGACAATGCTTGTAAGAGGATACTTTAAAGATTCTTCTACTAAATCTATAACTGCTTGTTCACTTTTAGAAAGTAAAAGAGATTGTTCAAATAAATCAGCACATGTATATCCTGTAATACATAATTCAGGATATACAAGAATACTTGTATCTTGATGATCTTTTAATGTCTTTTTAATTTGTTCAACATTATAGTTAACATCTGCTACTTTAAGTCTAGGTACTACTGTACCGATTTTAATCATATGATTATTCATGGACTTCTCCTTTTACTTCTGTCATAAAAATATTATTTATTTCTTCTGGTAACATTTTTTTCATTTCTTCTTCTTTATCTAGAATATCTAAATATAAAGCTCTAATTTTTGATGAGGAAATATATTGATAAGTTTCTGGCGTATTAACACAAATAATATAATCTTTTAATGAAGATAGATAATCATCCTCAGCAATCATTTTTTCTATATCATCATGATTTCTTGTCATACAGACAAAGCCAAATTCTTTAGAAATTTCTTCAACAAATTTCCAACCTGTCTTTAGCTTAGGTAACCAATCACTTCCAATTAAAAGTTTCAGTTCATATCCTTCATCACGAAAATGACATAATGTTGTATAAGTACGAGGTTGTTCTTCAAGATTTAATTCATAGTCACTGACAATCATCCAGTCATTAGATTTTGCTACATCATCTAATAACTGTTTACGTTTTAAACCTGAAAAAACAAAGTCTTTTCCTTCATCATGTTTAATATATTTATCTTTTGTAGGAACAAATAAAACCGCATCAAAGCATAGTTTCTTGCGAACATAATTAGCAAGTTCAACATGAGCTTTCGTAACAGGATTAAACGCTCCTCCATAAAACAGCACTTTCATTATTTAATTCTTCCACCATGTAACTTGCGATACATTTCTTCTCTGCAGTCAGCTACAGCAGGAGTTAAATCTACATAATGTTTATGTGGCATTTGTGGACGTAATTCACTTTCCCATACACGATTTTCAAGCTGTTCTTTGATATAGTCTTTTTTCGCACGAATATCCGGTAAATCAATTACAAGTTCACCATTAATAATATGAGGGACTAAAATTTTTTCGACATGTGTACATTCTACTTTGACAACTGGATCAAAAGCATCTGGATCAAGGTTAATTAAATCAACAATATCACCATCTTTAAATTCTTCATTATCTAAAGAAATAATATCGCATTGACCTTTACCTTCTGAATCAAATACTCTCCAAGCCATTAATTTGCCTGGAATAATCGCTTTAGATACACTATCAGAACACTTCATCTTAGGTTCATATGTTCCATCTTCTTTTTTAACTGCAACAAGCTTGTAAACACCACCAAAAACAGGATCTGTAGCAGATGTGATTAGCTTTTCACCTACACCATAAGAGTCAATCCTAGCCCCTTCATAACGTTCCATATCTGCCATTTTATTTTCATCCAGGGAATTACTTGCAACAATCTTGATATAGTTTTTACCTGCAGCATCTAATGCTTTACGTAATTTCTTAGAACCTCTTGCAAGATCACCAGAGTCAATACGTACACTCTTTACACGTTTATTAGGATCATCTGGATATTTAGCGATTAACTCATCATCAAGTTTGATAACATTTGGTAAACCACTTTCAAAAATATTATATGTATCAAGTAATAAAGACACATGTGTTGGATAAGATTCAGCATATGCTCTAAAAGCATCCATTTCTGTTGGGAAGAATTCAATAAAACTGTGTGCTACAGTACCAACAGCAGGAACATCTGGTCCAAACTTCATTTCTGCTAAACAGTTGGCTGTTCCAATACAACCACCTAGAATTGCTGCATAAGCACCATCATTACCAGCACTTGCGCCTTGTGCTCTTCTTGTACCAAATTCCATTACAGAACGAGGTGTATGTGTACTTAAACCAGAAATCTTTGTAGCCTTAGTTGCGATAAGTGAATGGAAATTCATAGTCTGTAATAAATATGTTTCAATAAGAATTGCCCCCACCATATCACATTCAATACGAACCATTGGTACTTGTGGATAGCATACTGTACCTTCTCTTAAAGCATATAAATTACCTTTCCATTTGTATGTACGTAAATATTCACAGAACTCTTCACTCATTCCTTTATATAGTAAATATTTAAGATCTCTATCTGTAAAATGATAGTTCAATAAAAACTTAACCAATTTATCTTGACCACAGCTGATAGCATATCCTAAATCATCTGGATTATCTCTATAGAACATATTGAATACCATGACAGTATCTTTATATCCATGCATGAAAAGGCAGTTAGCCATACTGAATTCATAGAAGTCAGTTACCATTGCTGGATTATCATAATCTTCATCTGGTAAATAAGGTTCAACTTTAATGTTTGTCATAAGGCCTCCTATAATACATCAATTTGACAGCTCTTCATTGCTGTTAAAGCTGCTTCATGATTTTCAATTGTAGTTCCAGCACAAGCATCACGAATGACTTCAATCGTTGTATTTGGCATTTTAGCTCTTAATAATAAAGCATTGCTGATAACACAAATATCTGTACATAAGCCAACAAGTGTAATTTCATCTGGCTGTAAGG
>CAJJTI010000158.1 GCA_905194705.1 uncultured Solobacterium sp.
AAAATATACCCGTAAATACTGAACTTGTTAACCACACGATTGTAGATTGTTAGATAAAAAATAAAAAATCATTATAAAAATTTTTTTAAGTTATCGTTCCTCTTCTGGATAAGTCATTCCCCAATCTTTTCTAATTGAAGTCATAATATCCATTACATCAATTGTATAATCAAGATGCATATTATTACTCTCTTTAGAAATTGCTTCTTCCATATCTTCAATCTCATATTCAAGCGCTTTATTTCTATTGCCAAAAGAAACTACTTCCTTATGACCATCTTCTGTGTAGGTAATAATAGCTTCATCACCTCTTGGATATTCGAACATTTCAATATAAGCTTTATCAAAAGAAATCGTTCCTCTCTTTGGTTGTTTAGCATGCATAGAAAGAATAACAGTTGCCATTTCTTCTTCCTTGTTTTTTAAAAGAATGGACGCTTGTTCATCTACGCCTGTTGGAGCAAATTTTACCTGAGTAAGAATTTGATTAGGTTTTGAAGACATAAAATAACGTACAAAAGAAAGAGCATATACCCCAATATCTAGTAGTGCACCACCAGCAAGATTACGATTAAAATAGCGATTATTCATATCGTATTCTTTATAACTTCCAAAATTCATTTGTATAAGTCTTAGACCACCAAACTCTCCATTTTCAATACGTCTATGAAGTTCTGAATAAATCGGCATATGATAAATCGTCATTGCTTCTGCTAAAATTAGATGATTTTTTTCTGCCAGTTTAACAGCTCTCTCTAATTCTCCCGCATTAAGTGTAATTGATTTCTCACACAATACATGTTTACCAGCATTTAATGCTTTTTCCAAGTATTTAATATGCGTGTTATGTGGTGTAGAAATATAAATAATATCTACTTCATCATCTGAAAAGACATCATCTATCTCATCATATACTTTTTCAATGCCATACTTGTTAGCAAATTTAACCGCATTTTCATGTGTTCTATTTGCTACAGAGTATATTTTTCTCCCCTTACTTGCAAAGGCTTCTGCAAATTGATTTGCAATAATACCGCATCCAATCGTCGCCCATTTATATTCTTTCATACATAAAACCATTCCTTTTCATCATTATTTATATTCTTCAAATCTATTAATCATACAGTTCTCTATCAAATGAAATATATCTTGTTCCCTGAAATGTTAATTTTCCTGTATCACCTTCTGATAACAATCCATATTCTGACCCTGAAACATTAAATTCTAATCGATCACCACTTTCAACTTCAAATGTTACATAGTAGGTAGTACTGGAAGAAGTATGATAGCCATGAGCTCCACTTATATCACCTGCATTTGCATATCTATGAGAAGAAACATTTCTACGCTTTGTCACAATAACTACTGGTACTGTTAACCTTGGAGAATGATTATTTTTATTCCATGTAACTATCATTTGTATTAAGTTAAATAAAATTATTCCAAAAACTAGAATAAAAACAACTGGAAATAGTACATTCATTACACTAAACATATTAAACATTTTTCTTCCTCCATTAACTAATACTTTAGATATTTATTTTTTTTATAAATTCATTCTGTCATACATTTTTTAAATCAACAAGAAAATGTTCAGTTTGTAATTACCATTCTAAAATAGTATCTTTTGTTAAAATAAGAATTATTATAGACAGTATTTTCTTATCAAAATAACATATTCTCGCTTTGTGTCGTGTCAAAAAAAGAGATGTATTGTTATCTTGACGGTGAAAGGAGAACATATATGGATCAGGTTAAAATTGGTAAGTTTTTAAAGGAACTAAGAAAAGAAAAAGGTCTTACACAAGAACAGCTTGCTGAAAAACTGAATGTATCTAACCGCTCAATATCACGCTATGAAACAGGTAATAATATGCCAGATATCAGTTTACTTATTGAAATAGCAGATATTTTTGAAGTGAGTATACCTGAAATCATCAATGGAGAAAGGAAAAGCGAGAATATGAATCAAGAAACAAAAGAGACTGCTGTTGCAATGGCAAAATATAGTAAAAATGAAGTAAAAAATGAAAAAATGAAATTACTGGGCATTTTATTATTAATATTCAGCTTATTTATTATCATTTCTGCATTATCCATTTTTCCTAGTGAAAGTAGCTGGGGCAGCATTTATTCTATCCTTGGGAGTTTAGTTCTAATAATCGGTGTTTATCTTATTGTTAAACAAGAATTTATTAAATCAAAAAATCGATTACTTGTTGTATTAGGATGCATTGTAGTCTTGTTTGGAACATTTTCAATATCTGATTATATAGCTGCATCAAAATTTAATCAGGTTCCTCGTTTCAGTTATAAAATCATTTATGATTCAAGAATTCCTAATGTACGCACTTTTAAAACAATTTTCTTCACTGCTGTTCAAGAAAATCCTGGTACTGAAAAAGAAAAAGTATATATCTTGAAGTAAGCAATTAAAAAAATAACGATATGCGCTCAAAAGCCATATCGTTATTTTTTTATCTATTCATTATTTTGTCTATAAGAAATTTCATCAATTCTTTCCAGAATTTGATCTATACCCTTACGATTCAAATTAGAACAAGGATATAAACTTTCTTTAGGAATACCTAAAGTTTTAGAAATCTTCTGTAAAGAATTAAACAATTCATTATTAGACAGTTTATCTATCTTTGTACATGCACCAATAATTGCAATATGTGAGTGTCTGGCATACTCTACCATATGAATATCATCAACATTTGGTATTCTTCTAGAATCTAATACAATAACCATTGCCTTTAGATTCTCTCTTCTTGAAAAATATGTTTCCATCAAATATCCAAAATCGATAGCTGCTTTATCTCCACCGGATGCATAACCATATCCTGGAGCGTCACAATAAATATATTTATGATCAATCTCAAAGAAATTTAATAATTTTGTTTTACCTGGTGTTTTACCGCTATAAGCAAGATTTTTACGTCCAGTTAAACTGTTAATCAAACTACTTTTTCCTGAATTACTTCTACCTGTAAAAATAATTTCTGGTAAATCAGTCACTGGATAATCCATCAACTTACAGCCACTGGTTAAGAATTTCGTATCATGGTATTGCATTATCGTACGATTGCTTCCTTAAGCACTTGAGCCATTGTTTCAACAGGGACGAAAGTAATGCTTTCTTTCACTGCTTCAGGTACATCATCTAAATCACGTACATTAGCTTTAGGAATTAAAATCTTCTTAATTCCTGCTCTATGAGCAGCTAAACTCTTTTCTCGTAAGCCACCAATTGGTAATACATTACCTCTTAATGTTACTTCACCAGTCATAGCTAAATCACTATGCACAGGCTTATCGCTTAAAGCAGATACTAAAGCTGTTGTTAATGTCACACCAGCACTAGGACCATCTTTTGGTACTGCACCTTCTGGTACATGGATATGAATATCATGTGAACTGAAGAATTTAGGATCTATATCATACTCTTTAGCATGAGCTTTAACATAGTCTAAAGCAATTTCAGCACTTTCTTTCATGACATCGCCTAATTTACCAGTCATGATAAGATTTCCCTTTCCTTCAAAGTAATTTACTTCTACAGAAAGAACATCCCCACCAAATTGTGTATAGGCAAGTCCAGTAACAACACCAACTTGATTTTTCTTTTCTTTCACACCATAATCAAATATTTCTTTACCAAGCCATTCTTTGATTAGTTTTTCTGTAACAGTTACTGATTTCTTATCGTTATTTAAGATAGCAAGTACTGTCTTACGGCATAAAGAGCCAATCAGTCTTTCTAATTGTCTTACACCTGCTTCACGTGTATAGTGACGAATCAAGAATAACAATTCTTTTTCTTTCAATTTGAATTGACTAGGTTTAAGTCCATTCATCTTAATTTGTTTTGGAATTAAATGTTCTTCAGCAATATGCACTTTATCCAGTTCAGTATATGAAGGTAACTCAATAATCTCTAAACGATCTTGTAATGGAGCAGGAATATTATCTAAATAGTTGGCTGTTGCAATAAACATAACTTTAGATAAATCATAAGGTTCTTCAAGATAATGATCACTGAATAATTTGTTTTGTTCAGGATCTAATACTTCTAATAATGCACTGCTTGGATCACCTTTATAGTCATAACCCATCTTTAACTTATCTGTAAATATCTGCGCC
>CAJJTI010000159.1 GCA_905194705.1 uncultured Solobacterium sp.
TGATTGTTTCAGCAATAAAATCTGCACACGCCCAAGTGGGAGTGATGATCGACACCAATCCGTAGTCTTGCATAATAAATTTTTCGCTTGAATATAAAGAATACAATATGCTGCTGTATGAGCATCAAAGCCCATACAGCATGTCGTAATAAAAACAAAATCAAAGTGAAGTTCCCCACCGCAGTATCGCTCTGCGCTTATGCCGCCACTCGGGTGGAGATAAAAGTTTATAAGTTATTGTCTATTTTGAAAGAATAGTCATGACTTATTCTATAATAGTCAAAGCCAAACTGTTCTATTTGAGGGCAACTTATCTGTGCTCCATCTTCACCAGCCCCCTCTGCTTCTGATATACTTTAGAATACAACGTTAAACTTATTTCTTGAACTTTGCAAGAGTGCCGTTCCAATTCTTTTGCAAGAGCTTGGTGAAAATCAGCCAAGGACTAAGGCTTAACAACCTCCAACGTATTGTCCTTAGAGCAGTCGTCTTGAATAAGAAGTTCCCAGTTTTGGTAAGTCTGTGCCTGTATACTTTTGATTGTTTCAGCAATAAAATCTGCACACGCCCAAGTGGGAGTGATGATCGACACAATCCGTAGTCTTGCATAACATTATTAATTTTCATATTTGTTCCGCCCGATGGTATCGCACCATATCGCTATCTGCGACCACTTGTGCGGACGGAAAGTACTTTGATGATTATATTTTAATCATGTCGCCCAGTTTGTATTCCCATTCTCTGGGGGTGATTGGGGTGTAGCCTCCTGCTGGATGGAAAGTCATCTCACCAAAATAGACTTTTCCACCATGAACATACAAATCAACACGTACGAAAGCCATTCCCTTACAGAGTTTCTTTGCAACATCTTTCATCTCAGCAAATTCCTTTGGTTGCTCAACGGTCACCTTTGCCACATCATTAGCAGTGGTAAACCCTGCCACATTCCAATCCATATCGCAAAACAGCTTCTTATGATTGCCAAATCTATCTATATACAGCTCTACAAATTCAGGCTGTCCATTAAAACAGAAGAACTTATAATCAGTAATATTATACTCAAGCATCTCTTCTGCAACAAGTTTACTTTTACCTTTATATTGAGGTTCGCGAGAGAAATAATAACAATTTACTTTCAACCAATCACGCAACATTTTACGTGTTTTTCTAATGTCTAGTTTTGCCTTATTGTTGCATATGAGATTGTAACCAGAACCTTTAGTCAATTTTAAAACAAACTGATTAGGTAACTTGTCAAAGTCTATATCGTCAGCATTATCCCATACTCCTAAAATAGGAACAAGATATCGCTCACCTATTGTACGTTTGATGAAATCTCTCACATCATACTTGTCTGCTAGCTCTGCCTCGTTTGAGACAACGGGATGTGTTTTTAACCAATTCAATTTTTCACTAAATGTCCTAGGTCTCTTGGTGTTCATCCAATGAAATGGAACATTAAACCTCTTATACATTATAAGCCCAACAGCATTGTGAAACAATGTATCAGGAAGCAAAGACAAACCATATTTGCATGTCTTATACCATAAATTTCTATATATCCCAGCCATATCTAATAATAATCAATTAAACAAATTTATATCCTTAAACAAGCTATAGTTTACAACAGCATTTGTGTCATATCTTTTAGCTTCTCTTTGACAATTCTCAGACATAGACCTAACAATATTAGGACTTTCGATACACTTACTCATCATCCTATACAGATCTTCTTTATCATTAACATTCACCAAAAAGCCTGTCTTACCATTACATATAATATCTTTATTAAGATGCCAATCAGACGCAATTACAGGCAAACCAGCGATAAAAGCATCTATAATAATTCCAGGAAAGCCTTCGCCCGGCCAATATGTCGGAAAGAGCATCACATCATATTGGGCAAGTATGTTATAGTTTTCACTTTTACGTAAATCTATAAAGCCCTTGTAATTGACATTAGGCAATGCATCTATTTTTGTCAAAAAGTCTGAATAATTAGATGCTATTTCACCATAGAAGTCGATTTCAAAATTCTCAGAGAATTGTATATTAAGTTTTTTTGCACAATCAAGAATATAGTCACAACCTTTTAATGGATTAATTCTTGACAGAAACAAGAAGCGAACTTTTTTGTTTCTATTCTCCTTTTGGGGAATAAACTCTATATTCTTGAAATTAGGCACACAAATAGCATTGTCGAAACCACTTTTTCTTAATGAATCTACCATAGATTTACCTTCAACTAAGAATTTATATACCACCTTATAAACATTAGCAGATACTTTTCCGTCCAATATCCAGTTTGCGACACTACCACCTATAGTCCAATAATAAACACATCTTTTAGTTGGCAAGAAATTAAAAAATGAAAGGACTCTGTATGCACTCATACTATTAAGTGATAGTATATATTTAGCTTTCGGATTAAAGATGATTATATATAATAATCTAAGTAGCACCAATGGATTTTCTTTCCATCGTTCTGTATCAACCAATATAAAATCAACCGCACACTCACGAAGTTTCTTTACTATATAATAATTTTTCACTGATGCACCATTGGTAGGTATACCTCCACCTCCCATAGGACCTATGAAAATAATTGTATTTTTATTCCCCATTATGATATCACTATTTATTCAAAAGTAAAGTTTTATATTTATCCACATACAATTCTCTATTAAAGTATTTATTATATACTTCTTTAGCATTAGGATTATATGAGTTGATAGTAATATTTTCTGCATTCATGTCTACCACAGTACCAACATTGTTTTCTTTCACCAACTTTGCGTATGAAGGAACAGCGTTAGTCATGATAACATTCACTCCACATGACAAATATTCTAAGAATTTAATAGGAGCTGCCACTTGGTTAACCACATCATTTTTTCTGATAAGAAAACCATATTCAAACTTATTAAGCGTAGCAGGAATCTGAGTTCTATCGGTAATACCATATATCTCTATATTTTGGTCGTCTCCAATAATTTCAAGAACCTTTTTCCTTGCAGTCTCAGTGTTTAAAGTTATGATGTGGAAGACAGACTTATCTGTTCTAATCTTAGCATACAGCTTCAGGATTTCATCAAAACACTGCCATACAGACAAACCACCTATATACACATAAGAATTAGGAATACGTTCAACATTCTCTATCTTAGTATTTGCAAATTCAGACAAACATGGCACAACAATTGATTTTGTTCTTACCCTATATTTGTTTTCATAGTACTTCTTCATTGCATCTGACACATAGATTACTCCAGCGACTTTTCGTAGAGTATAAGCATCTATCAACTGTAAAACCCATTTACGCAAATAACTATGATGCGCCATAAAACTCTCAGCAGCTGCATCCCCTTGCTTCCAAAGATAAATAGGGAGCTTAGTTATACGTACAAGTTTCAAAACGTACATCACATTTGTGCACCATACTTTTTCAATTTCATATTTAGAGAACAAATTAGAGAGTTCCGAAGGACGTTCAAAGTCCTCCATCTTATAATTGTAATCTCTAAAAAGACTTCTGTTAATTTTATTCTGAAAAAACATTACAATATCATGACCACTATCTGCCATCATATCTACATGCATCATCATCGAACTGCATACAGCTGGGTTTGTCTCGTATGCAACTATTGCTATTCTACTCATTTTTTAATGCTCTTTTTAATGCGTTTATAAAGCCTCTTCCATATTTTAAGTCTGGCTCCATATAATTACCCTCGCCCCATTCATTCCACGATTTCAAAAAGACAACACGCTTGTCTTCTGACTTATCCTTGGTTGTTGCAAGCACTTTTTGGGCATGTTCTTCAAACAACTCTGGCGTTGCATTATGCAGGACTGTTCCACCACGTCCACTTCTTGGAGTGTGGTCCCAATTGGGCATCATTGTAGGGAATACATCCTCGCGATAGTCTTCTTCAAAGACACTGTGTTTTATAGCCTTCTTGTATGAAATAATATAAGGTACTTTAATAAACTTTCTGGCAAAATTAAAACAACGCATCACGAAGTTTGAGGCTTTGTTGTACTGATAGTAATTATCAAGTCTATGACAATGGTTTA
>CAJJTI010000160.1 GCA_905194705.1 uncultured Solobacterium sp.
AGCTGTTCCACCCACAATCATTAAAGTACTTATCCATACAATGGGTTTAAATGATTTAACATTTAGTATTTTCGGTAAAACCATCGCAACTAATGCCGACATAATCGAAACGATAGTAGATGTAAAACTGATTGATCCTCTACTAATACCCAAGTCTATTGATACAGGTGTAAAAAATAAACCTGCTGTATTCATTCCTACACCAACAGAACTTGCTAACATTCCACATAATGCAACAACCACTATGATATACATTTTCTTATCGTTCTTCGCCATTTTCTTCTTTCCAAGTATTTACTAGCATATAAGAAAGAAACCAGTTAATGGTCTCTTACTTTTGTATATATCCAATTATACTAGAAGCATTTACATAAATGCCATCTTGAGTTACAAGTGTTGGTACCGCTACAATGTTATATTTCTTGCTTAATTCAACATTTTCTTCAGCATCAATCAGTTCATAATCTATTTGTTTATCTCTCAACACTTTCTTAATCATTAAACAGTTAGGACATGTCTTTGTTGTAAATAAAAGTACTTTAGAATCTGTTTTAACTACAGATGTTTTTTCTTCTTTTTTGATTTCTTCTACTGTAGAAACAGGTGTTTTCATTTCTTCAATAGAATATGTTTTACGATCTTTAAATTCCTGAGTCTTACCAGCATTCCAGTTTTTAACTGGTCTATAATATCCTGTAATTCTGGAATAAACTTCTGTATCTGCACCACATTTAGGACATTTCCAAACTTCTCCAGCAATATAGCCATCCTTAGAACATACAGAATATGTTGGACTTAATGTGTAATATGGAAGTTTATAGTTTTCACTGATTTTGCGCACTAATAATGCAGCATTTTTCCAATCTGACAGTCTTTCCCCAAGGAATGCATGGAATACAGTACCTGATGTATATAATGTCTGGAAAGCATCTTCAATATCTAATGCTGCGAAAATATCATCTGTATAGCCTACTGGTAAATGAGATGAATTTGTATAGTATGGCGTACCACTTTCATTAGCAGTAATAATATCAGGATATTTTTCTTTGTCGTGCTTTGCTAAACGATATGATGTACTTTCAGCTGGCGTAGCTTCAAGATTATATAAATCACCATATTTTTCCTGATAGTCAGATAATCTATTACGCATATGATTTAATACTTCAACCGTAAATTCCTGGCTTTCTTTTGCAGTTAAATCTTTTTGAATCCACTTGGCATTTAAGCATGTTTCATTCATTCCAACTAAACCGATAGTACTGAAGTGATTGTTAAATGAACCTAAATATCTCTTTGTATAAGGGTATAATCCCGCATCAAGTAAACCACTAATTACATTACGTTTTTCTTTTAAGCTTCTTGCACTGATATCCATAATACGATCTAAACGCGCATAGAATTCTTCTTTATTTTTAGATAAATAAGCGATATGAGGCATATTGATTGTAACTACACCAATAGAGCCTGTACTTTCCCCAGAGCCAAAATAACCACCGCTCTTTTTTCTTAATTCTCTTAAATCAAGTCTTAATCTGCAGCACATAGATCTAACATCACTTGGTTCCATGTCGCTGTTTACATAGTTAGAGAAATATGGAGTTCCGTATTTCGCAGTCATTTCAAATAATAACTTGTTATTTTCTGTTTCACTCCAGTCAAAGTCTTTAGTGATGGAATATGTAGGAATAGGATACTGAAAGCCTCTACCATTTGCATCGCCTTCAATCATTGTTTCAATAAATGCCTTGTTGACCATATCCATTTCTTTTTTGCAGTCTTTATATTTAAAAGGCATTTCTTTACCACCAACAATAGCTGGTAATTCTGCTAAATCATTTGGCACTGTCCAGTCTAAAGTAATATTAGTAAATGGAGCTTGTGTTCCCCATCTGCTCGGTGTATTTACGCCATAAATAAAGGATTGAATACCTTGTTTTACTTCTTTATATGACAAGTTATCTGCTTTAACAAATGGTGCTAAATATGTATCAAAGCTCGAGAAAGCCTGTGCACCAGCCCACTCATTTTGCATAATACCTAAGAAGTTAACCATCTGATTGCATAGTGTACTTAAGTGTTTTGCAGGTGAAGAAGTAATCTTACCCGTAACCCCACCTAATCCTTCTTGAATTAATTGTTTCAAAGACCATCCTGCACAATATCCTGTTAACATGCTTAAGTCATGAATATGTATTTCAGCATTTCTATGTGCATCTGCGATTTCTTTATCATAAACTTCACTTAACCAATAGTTAGCTGTAATTGCTCCAGAGTTAGAAAGAATTAAACCACCCACAGAATAAGTAACTGTTGAATTTTCTTTCACACGCCAGTCAAGAGCTTTTAAATAATTATCTACAAGCTTCTTGTAATCTAATGTTGTTGAAGCGATATTTCTAATCTTTTCATGTTGTGTACGATAAATAATATAGGCTTTTGATACATCTGCATAACCAGATTCACTTAATACTTTTTCAACTGAGTCCTGGATATCTTCTACCCCTACGAGTTCATCTTTTATCTTGGGCTCAAAATCGCTTGTAACACGTAACGCAAGTAAATCTATAATGTCATCATTATATTGTCTGTTACATGCTACAAACGCTTTTTCGATGGCGTTCTTTATTTTTACAACATCAAATCTTACAACTGAATTATCTCTTTTTCTTACTTTATACATGTCACTAATTCTCCTTTACTCCCCTTAATTTGCATACTGGAATGATTTCTTTAACTGCATTACATAAATCTTCCATTTCTTCTTTGTTATAGGCACTCCACTTACGATCTATTACATTTTCACTGTCTACATATTGTTGAAGATAATAATTCTTTGCGCTCTTTATCCAATCAGCTAAAGATAGTAAATCTTCTTTTGTATGTAATTCTTTTACAACAGTTGTTCTAAATTCATAGTCAACAATCCCACTTAGCAAAAAAGAAACCGATTCTTCAATACGATGAATATCAAATACATGTTCATTCAAACCAACTGTTTCGTGATATTTCTTTTTGCAGTTTTTAATATCCATTGCAACATAATCAACAAGTCCACTGTTAACAATTTCTTTTAATTTTTCCGGATTATTTCCATTTGTATCTAACTTAACAAAATAACCCATTTCTTTAACTGCTTCAATAAATGGCAATAAACCTTCCTGTAGTAACGGTTCTCCACCTGTTATACATATTCCATCTAATAGATTTTTTCTTTTTGCTAAATAGCTTAATACTTCTTCTGTGTTTAAGAAAGAATAATTTTCCGGCACAAATACAAGTTCCTTGTTATGACAGA
This sequence comes from uncultured Solobacterium sp., assembly GCA_905194705.1. GTDB lineage: Bacteria > Bacillota_I > Bacilli_A > Erysipelotrichales > Erysipelotrichaceae > Bulleidia. The sequence continues at coordinate 3,296 of CAJJTI010000160.1, forward strand.
ACGGACACTTAAAACTGCAACCACTCGTAAATACTGTTGAAGCAAGTTTTCCCGGGTAATCTAATAATGTTAATTTTTGCAAGCCACCAATTTTCATATCTTGATATGTATCTTTTGGAACTAAATAATTCTTTGAGTTTTCACATGCGGTTCCTAACATCTTCTCAAATGTTTCAAAATCAATATTATCAGCAAGTTTATTTCTACATTCATTACGATATTCGTATAAAGAATTCATAATATTAGCTGCTTTTGAAGTTGTATAAAGTCTTTTAACACGATGATCATTTTCATCAATACGGCTTTGAATATAACCTTGTTCTATTAGTTTCTGGATACTTTTTGTTGTGGTACCTTTATCAAGTTCACCAATCTGTGTTACTTCCTGCATAGTAATACCTTCATGTTCATAAATACTGAACAAAAAGATTAATTGCCCAGAACCAATATCATATTGAGCTAATACCTTATCAAAATATTTCTGTGTATTGCGAAACAAAATAGATAAATGAATTAGAAAATTACTCTGATTTTGCATTATGCCCTCCAATTAGTTGGAAATCCTACTATTCATGAATTATTGTCTATCTTCTCCTAGTTATTGTCAACGAAATTGCTCATAAATAAAAAAAGGTCACGTCTGTGACCATAAATAATCAAAGAGTAGAGACAACATG
>CAJJTI010000161.1 GCA_905194705.1 uncultured Solobacterium sp.
CTGTCATTTATAACAGTTTGTAAAGTCTGTTCAATGTTTGGATCGTTGTAATTTTGTGATGCATCAATTAGTGCTGCTTGAAATGAGTCGGCTTTAACAGAATCGATATACTCGCCATGTTCAGAATCCATATGTCCAACTTCTTTCTCGTAGTTGGAAAGTGCCTCCAAAGTTCTCATTTGTCCGTTTGCATATGCTTCTTTTTCTATTCCTTGAATTCGATATAAATCTTCATCCATTTTCGGACTTATATATGTCGAGGGTATTCTTCCTGATTGTTCTTGAATGCCATGAGTTCCTTCGTGAAATACAGTTTCTAATGTATTCCAACCTGGAGCAAGTACATTAGTTCTAACTGATTGTATATTACCGTTAGAATCTTTAAAAGTAGTGCAAAATTGACCATCCTGTAATAAGTATGAATTGAGACATATAGTATTTCCATTTTGCCAACCATACTCCTTGCCATTCATAGGTTCGTATGTGATTGTGCATGGATGAACATTATTTTCCGCAGCATATCTATTTTCTACTTCTTGACATGCATTTAATCGTTGAGAAAAGGATAAGGATTTCCAAGTATCTGAACTAAATAAGGCAGTTAATTGAGATTGTGAATAATTTTCATAATTAGTATTGTAGATACTCATATAATTACCTTCTCAGTATTAATGCTTTACCCTTTAATGGATCTTTGATATATGCATCCATAAGAATAATTGCATCCCAATAACTACAATTGTTACAAAGTGCTTGGATTAAATATAATGAAAATTCACCATATTGAAAATCAATTCGCTCTCCAGACTTAACTAATGCTTTAACAGCTGTAGCAAGTCTTTCATCGATGGATATTAAATACTCGTTTGCACGGTTATGCACACCTTGAGCATGCCAAGTAGGATGTTCTTTTGCAAGAAATAACTCTAATTCTTGGCTTGTTATATTTGTAATCATCTTAGCCTCCGTATTTGATATTTTAATGTCTGAAGATTCTTTTTTTTATTATAATATGCGTCATATAGAAATACAACAGTAGCTAGCATTAAAGGTAATAATGTATAAATTTATGATTTCAAATATGCTTATTTTGCATAAAGATTCACAGAACGTCTTTGGAAAGCGCTTAGGCGATGATATAATATTACTATGTCAAATTGCATATATAAATTGTACTGTGTGGTGAGACTATGAAAAACTGCCCAATAATTTGTGATTTCAATAACTGTCAAATCATAGACTCAAAAACTGAAGAAAATAGAACTAAAGATTAAGGAGAAATATATTATGACGAAACCAGTAATAGGACTAGATTTTGGGAATTACAATTCCTTTACATGTTATATTTCAGATTTCGATGATGGAACAAAAATGGGAGGTATTGTTCATGATCTACTTCCGCAAGGATTGAATGACGGAATACCTAGCGTGTTCTTCTATTCAAAAAAAATTGGAACCTTATGTGGAGAAAATGCTGTAAGGAATCGTGCGAAACCAGTGGAGAACAGAGTGCGTTATCTTAAACGTCATCTAGGAGAAAAAATGACATTTGATGGCGGAGATACAACTATTCCGTATGATGAGGCTATTACGGAAGTGATACAGCATTGCGTGCGAAAAGCAAATGAACAGCTGAAATCGGGATATCAGGTCACAACGAATCTGATTTCGTTATCATATCCTGTAACCTATTCCTTTGCTCAGCGTCAAAGACTGATTGAGCTGGCAGAAAAGGCCACTTTAGCTGATGGAACAAGAGTTAAGGTTTATGGAACTATTGCAGAGCCTGCAGCTGCAGCTCTGGACTATCTTGCTGAATTTTCAAAAAGCACTAAAGATACAACCGTTCTTGTATATGACCTGGGTGGTGGAACTTTTGATCTTGCTCTAGTATCTGCGTATCCTGCTGGAAAACGCAATAGTTCTGGTGATTTATATTATTATGACGTTATTGATAACGGAGGTCTTGCCAAAGTTGGAGGAGCAGAGTTTGATGAGATAATGTTTAACTTGCTTGCAAAAAAATTCAATGTTCCTTTGAAACCAGCATATAAGAACACTCTTCGTACTCTTGCTGAAACCGTAAAGATTGACTTGAGTTCTGACGAATATGCTGAGCCAGAACTGCTTGATAATGGCGAGTATTTGACAGCTGAAATTACAAGAAGTGAATTTGAGGCTGCGTCTAAAGACTTGCTTATGAAAACCATCAGGGCAACAAAAGAAATACTTGATGATCATCCTAACCAGCAGCCTGAGTTCATACTTCTGACTGGCGGTGCAAGCCAGATGCCGATGGTACAGAGAGAATTAGAAGCACAGCTTCCTAACTTTAAGGGAAAAATCAAGTATTTCCGCCCAAGTCGAGCAATCGCATACGGTGCAGCACGCTTTGGTACATCTGAGGGAAACCCAGATCCTGTCAGAAAAACATCAATAGTGCAGCAAAGGACATCATATGATCTGGGAATTAGATTTTTTGTGCCTGGTACAGATAAAGAATTCATAAAAACATACATAAAAGCTGGAACACCAATTCCCTATACAGGGGATTATAATTCGTCTGAAACACAACGTGAAAAACAGAGATACTCTTTATTTAGTGTACATGAAGCAATAAAGGCACATCCTGATGAGAATAAAGTGAATGAGGATTACAGGGAGATTATGTCTGTTACGCTTGATCATGAAATTGAGGTTCCTAAGGGAACAAAATCTGAATCAAGATTAATGATTGATAAATTAGGAATACTTACTGTTGAGGCACGAGAAATGGATAAACCAGGGAAGCCGCTAATTAAAAAATCTATAGAGTTAAAAAATCTCAGTTAATTAAGAAGAGGTGTCAATATGAATGAAGATAAAAAGTATGTACTAGGATGTGATATTGGTAATGGGTACGGTTATGTATCGTTGCTAATGAATGAAAATGAAGATCCAGTTTCTTTGTTTCCCAGTAAGTATGGGCTTACTAAAATTGGTATGCCAACAGCTGCATATGTAACTCCTCCAGACGGAAAAGAAATAGTAGTTTTTAAGAATGGTAAGACTGCAGAATCAATTTATAAGAGCAAACCTGCACAAATGGTACGTGCCATAAAAACGCGATTTAAAGAGAAGACCATAAATATTCCAAATATTGATAAACCGGTGGAAACTGGAGAAATTTACTCAGCAATCACAAGAGATCTAATATATTTAGCTGAAGAGGAGTTGAAGAATAAGAATATTAAGCCCGTGAACGATATCGTATTCACATTCCCTGCAGCATTTGCAGATAATGTTTCGTTTTTAGAAATGATGCAAAAAAATATAGAAAAAATTAAAATTAATGGAAATAAGATCAATGTGTTGGGAAGATTGCCAGAACCTGCGGCTGTCGCAATTGACTATTTGCATTATATGCAGCATATTGCGCCAAAAGACATTCGCATAAAAGATAAAAAATTTACGGTATTAGTATATGATTTAGGGCATGGAACTTTTGATACTGCTGTTGTTACTGCGCAGAGTGAAGGAACACCATATGTTCTTCATTCAAAAGCAGGTTTACCTGAAATTGGCGGTAAAAATTTCGATGAAATTTTATACCAAGAGTTAGTTAATGTGCTTGAGGAACAATATGATTATGTGCCCAAAAATGAAAGAATGCGAGAAATTGTTAGAGAGGAAGCAATTAATAAAAAAATTGAATTAAGCGATAATGAAATCGTATCTGCATCTGTTTTTAATGGAAATGATTATTACGACGTTGAATTAACAAGAGAGAGATTTGAAGAACTTACAGAGCATTTGTTAATTCAAACACTGGAGCTTGTTCAAGATGTGTTGAATGAATCTTCATCTGCAGGAATTAAAATAGATGCAATTGTTTTATCGGGTGGTGCTAGTCAAATGCCAATGGTATTGAATGGCTTGAAGGAATTAGTTGAAGATGAGTATCCAGTTGTTCTTTATAGACCAA
>CAJJTI010000162.1 GCA_905194705.1 uncultured Solobacterium sp.
TTGGTTTAAAACACTCATTATCAATCTCTTTATCATATTGCATAAATATACGATTCATAATATTTGGAATATCTAATTCATCCAGCTCAACAAGTATAACTAAATATTGCATTGTACTGAATCGACAATATATATCTACCTTGCGAAGATTATGTCGTATAGATTCACCCATAATTTTCAAAGACTTTTCAATTGTTTCTATTTCTGGTAATGGATTAACATTACTTTCCATCGTAAACATAACTAAATAGCAGTTTAATTTTTCTCGTTTAACAAGTTCTAAAATATAATCATATTGTCTTGAGAATTCACGATATTCTAAATCAAGAGAACCATTATAAAACCCACTTACTTTTAAAGTGTATGCTATCCGCTGTAAATCAACTTTATTATTCATACTGTCGTTTTGATTATTACATTGATTATAGAAAGAATAATAATTTTTACCACTCTGCTTTACATAATACAAAGCATTATCTGCCTTTGAATAGCAATCAGCGAAAGTATCATTGGTATTACACATATATAATCCAGCAGATAAAGTAGCAAAACTGATTTCAGCATCATTCTGTATGATTTCATGGAATTTATTAAATAGTTCTGTCATTAAAGTAGATGCTTTTACTGAATTAACATTTCTTAAATAAAGTAAGAATTCATCACCACCCAGGCGACAGGCAACACCATTATCTGTATACTGTTTCAAAAGACCACCAAATTTTTGTAAGGCTCTATCTCCTAATTTATGACCATATACATCATTAATCTTCTTTAGATTATCCATATCCAAAAATGCAAGACATCCACAAGATTTTTGCATTTCATTAGCTATTAACAGTTCACCAAGATTTCTATCAGGTAAGCCTGTTAAAGTATCATAACTCTTGTTATCTTCCTGATCTTTAAATGCCGTAACAACATCAAATATAAATTTATTAATTGGTTCATCATCTACAATCAACTTTTTATCTTTAGCCTCTATTGATGAAATCTTACCTTCATGAATACATTCTAAAAATATTGTCACTAATTTTGGATCAAAATGTTTACCTGATTGCTTTTTAAGTTCTTTAATAATATCTTGAATCGGTAATGCCTTACGATATATTCTTTTAGAATTCATCGCATCAAAGCTTCCTGCTAAATTTATAATACGTGCTTGAATTAGTATATCATTTCCACTGAGTCCATCCGGGTAACCTGTCCCATCATAAAACTCATGATGGCTTCTAACTATTTTAGATAATTCAGGAACTTCGGTAATATTTTTTAATATTTCTTCACCTAATATCGTATGTTTTTGAATAATCGAATATTCTTCATCTGTAAGAACACCTGGTTTATGTAATATATTATCGGGAATACCAATATTACCTATATCATGCAAATAAGCACATATCTTCAGATGTTCAATTTCTTCTTTACTCCAGTTTAGTTTATCGGCTATTAAGGCAGAATATTCAGCTACTCTAGTTGAATGACCATAATTATATTCATTTTTCGCTTCTATAGTCATTACTAATGAACGCATCATCTGAAGTGTCATTTCTTCATTGCGTTTTTGTTATTTTTCAATTTCTTCTTTTTGACGATTAGCTTCTATATGTTGAATATTTAAAACTGTTCTTAAAATATTAATAAATAATAGAAATAACATTCCAAGTCCAATAAAAACACCTGTAACAAATGTTATAAAGTATACGGAAATCGATTCAATAATAAAACAAACAAGTACTAGAAATAGTCCAAATAATAATAAATCATCAATACGACTATGATTTTTACGAAGATAGTTATATAGGTGTATCAATACCATCATAAAAACAAGTCCTAATATAATTTGTCCAATCGGAAGAGTTTCAATAAAATCTAATATCCCTGCAATATGTAAAAAAGAACAAACAGTAAAATTAAATAATACAAAAATACTTGTTTTTATATATAAACGACGATGAAGACCATCCTGAATACTATCAGCATAAAATAGTAAAGGTAATGGACAAAGCATAATCATAATAAAACATAATGATGCTAAAGAAGAAGCATTAGGTACTAATATCTATCTAATTTTAGATTCCCCAAGCATCCATACTGAACCCATAACAGTAGCCCAGCCAAAATATTCCATGTCAAAATTTTTATGATATACAAACTTCAACGCTGCAGAAAATAATACAGTTGTTAAACCAGCAAAAAGAATAAAGAAAGCAATATAACTGCTTGCTCCATATTGATTGTATATATATTGCCAGATATTTGCTTGATTACCAGAAAATACTTGATTAACTACTCCAGAATAATTCGCTGTATGTGTCGTTAATTCTATTGTTAATTTCTTTCCTGCATCAAGATATGATGTATTACAAAAAATATAACGACTCGCGGAATTTTTACCTGATAAACGAGTATCTTGAGTAGTATATTCTTCTCTAAGTTCATCATCAATATAAAATTTAATATCCTGTAAAGATGATCTAATCGCTATTGTAGTATCTGTATAGTCATCAGGTAATATAGTAGAAATAACCATAGTTTTTCCTGGCAAAACATCATAAACACCCGGAATAGTTATTTCTTCATAAGTACCATCCTCTTTTTCCCATACAAAAGTACCTGGATAAAAAATAGAATCTATAGAATTATGTTCACTTTTTTGCTCATTTGCGCCAAAAAACTGCATAAATATAAAAAAGCCAAGTATGCATATCATCAAAACATAAAATATTTTCTTTATATTCTGTAATGTAATCTTACCCCACTTCATGCTCATCCTCCTTTCATATAAATTTGGATGAATGAACTGCAACTATAATTATCCTATCTATAATGTTTTTTTGTCAATTTACATTCTATTTGAGTTTTCCGCATGTTTTTAATGTATTAACAAAATAATCATAATTATCTACTAATCCATCAATAGTTATGATTTTCTTATGAGAAGCATCATAAAGTACTAATTCAAATTTTTTACCAACTTTAACATCTGCAATATCACTAATAGATAATTTCATCTTTTTAGATAATGTATGAATAATTACATCTGTGCCATTAACTTGAACATTCCATTGATCAGCCCAAATAATCGCTAATAATCCTATAGTAGCTAAAACAAGTGCTAAATATAGATGTCCAACACTTACTGTTTTATTACCACTTATTTTAAAAACAAAGAAAACCGCAAACAAAAATATCCCAAAACCAAACAGTAACATTGCAACTCGTCTAAAAGCTGCAGGAATTTGCAAAACATACTCTGTACTTGTACTAGTTGCATTAACATCATTATTCTTTTTCTTTAAAGAACTAACATAAATATTGAAGACACATATTGTAATTGCATAGACAACAAACTTAATCATTCTTTTATCCCCTTTATGTAGTATGTAAATACTTGTTACTGCTATTTATTATTTTCTGTTTCTTTAAAGATAACCTCGTAAGGTCGAAGATCAATTTCCTCTGTATCAAGAATTTCTGCAATCATACAAAAAATTTCAATAATCAGATTTTGTTGCTTTATCACAGGAAGATATTCTTCATAATATTCTTGATCCAATTTCTTTATTTCATCCTCATCTAAATATTGAATATTCCATGTAATGATTCTCTTTCCCGCAAAAATAAAGAAGTTTCCATAACCATCCAAAGAACCATTATCAATATCTTCATCAAGCTCATTAATTTCTTGTTTATAGAAAGAAAGAACTTTTGATATATCCTTAACAGTTTCTAGATCTAGTTCAATTTCTCTTCTTGTTTCTTCTATCTCATCAAAAATATAGGTTTTATATATCAACTTTCCATTTGGATAAATAGCTATAGAAAAGCCTCCATCATCTCCATCTTCTCCATACGATGGTGTATTCATATATCCAAATAAAATATCAGAGTAAGTGTTTTCTTTATTATTCATTTTCTAACAATCTACAATCGTGTGGTTAACAA
>CAJJTI010000163.1 GCA_905194705.1 uncultured Solobacterium sp.
CTTTTCTTTGATCTGCCTTAGTTACCGTAATATGCAGATTTTTATAATCTAATTCTTGTCCAATAACAGGAATACCGTCCAATTGATCAATTAACCAGCCTGATACAGTAATGAACTCATCTTCATCATCATCCATTTCTACATCAAAACGTTCCATCATATCATCAATATCGGCATCGCATTTTACAAGGAAACTGTTTTCACCTATTTGATTGTAGTATTCTTTGACAATATCATGTTCATCCCAAATTTCACCAACAAGTTCTTCAATGATATCTTCCAAAGTAATAATACCCGCAGTACCACCATATTCATCTGTAACAACAGCTAAATGTAATTTAGCCTTCTGTAATTGTTTTAATAGAGTAGAAATCTTAACACTTTCACTTGTATAAATAACTGGTTTAATGACTTTTTTAATCGTACATTTATCGCCATCTTCATAAAGAGAACTATAAAAATCCTTTTCATGAATAACACCCACAATATTATCAATAGAATTTTCATAAACAGGTAATCTTGAAAAAGAATTTAAACGGAATACTTTTTCAATTTCACGAATAGACATTGTAATATTAACCGCAACTATATTTACTCTAGGTGTTAATACATCTTTTACATCTAAATCATTAAACTCAATAGCAGCAGAAATTAAATCCGATTGATGTTCTTCAAGATCACCATCTTTTTCAGCTTCATCAACCATTGTAATAAGTTCATCTTGAATATCAGAATCTTCATCATCTATCTGTACTAACAAGTTAATTAGTTTTTTCCATAAACTGAACAACCAGATAAATGGAATAAAAATAAGCATATAGAATTTAACAAAGCCTGATATTTTGCATGCAAACCTCTCTGGCATCTTTTTAGCAATAGATTTAGGTGTAATTTCACCAAAAATAAGTACTACTATTGTTAATACTATCGTTGATATTGTTGGGCCATTAGCACCATAAATACGTGTAAATAAAACTGTAGCGATAGAAGCAGAAGAAATATTTACAATATTATTTCCAATTAATGTAGCAGTTAAAAAGTTATCGAAATCATCTAATATTTTTAAAGCTGTTGAAGCTCCAGAAATATCATCGTTATCCATGTTCTTTAAACGTATTTTGTTACTGCTTGAATAAGCAATTTCTGTTGCTGAAAATAAACCTGAAAAAAGAATCAATATAATCAGCACAAAAACTAAAGTTTCATTTGACTGACTCATAATGACTTCTCCTTATCGTTATACATTGTAATTTGATATATGTTTCCGTTACATAACGGAGGTATTGAAGAATCGTCCACTCTACATCTCTCTCTTTCTTTTAATAATGCGTATTATATCATTATGAAATACTGCATGCAAATCATGTATGCGCATTCTTTAATAACATTTTCCAAATTTTGTACATCATTTCTGTAAAATTTCTCATCTTTTTTCATCAATGATATTACAGCTTGCTATAATAAAACAAAAATGTGAGGAAATTTTATGAGTAAACCTTTTATTGCCTTAAGTTCAAGAAGTCGTATTGATCCAAATACAAATCGTATTTTTTATGATAATGAAAGTTATTATGAATTTATCCGTTTAGGTGGTGGAATTGCCAGTGTAGTACATGCTGCTAACGAAAAAGATGCTAAAGAAATAGCTGAGAAATTTGATGGGCTATTACTAACAGGAGGAGAAGATGTTAACCCTTCTCTATATCACGAAGAAAATACTCATAGTGAAGTAATAGATATAGATATAGAAAACAGTGACAAGTATCTTTATTTTGCCTTTAAAGTAGCAAATAAACCAATTCTAGGTATTTGTAGAGGCATTCAGATAATTAATGTGTTAGAAGGTGGTACATTAATTCAAGATATCTTGTCTTATGATTCTACTAAATTAAATCATGCGCAATATAAAATGGATCCACCTCTCGGCATGCATGATTATGCACATACATGTACATTTGTAAAAGACTCTACTTTATATCAATTATTTGGAGATAAACATGAAGTAAATTCATTCCATCATCAAGTTATTAAAGATTTAGCCCCTTGTTTAAAACCAACTGCTTACAGTGAAGATAACTTTATCGAAGGAATAGAAAAAGATAATATATTAGCTGTTCAATGGCATCCTGAAAGATTAACCCATGATAAGTGTCATTTAAATTTAGCAAAATACTTTATTAATAAATGCAGACATTAACCTAAAATACTAGAAATATTGGATAAATAATAAATAGGTTTATCACTTAACGTCATAATATCATTTTCATGTGAATTACCATCTGAAATAATTGCAGTATTCATCTCTAACTTTATTCCACTTAATAATTCATTTTCAATATCCGTACCGACAACTAAAATCTCATCTTCATCAGCACCTAGATATTTAATAGCTCGATCAATGATGATTCTAGAAGGAAGCGAAAAATGCATCGCTTTCTTTTTTGATGCTGCTTCAAGCATTAATGTAATAGAACCCGGTCCTAATAAATATTTGTTATAACCCTGCTCATATAATGCATGATCAAGACAGATTAATTTTGCACCATGCAATAAACAATTCAATAATTCTGAATAGTCATCATATGTTGCTTGATGATCAGAACCAATAAATACATATTCACATTTTTCATAACTTGTTATAAAACCACCTATTTTAAGTGCTTCTACTAACCCTGCTCCACCTAAATGAACTTCATATCGGAGATCTGATGAAGAAATTAAATAATCTACCGCGGCCATACTGGATGTATAAAAATTACCTGGTTGTATATTGTAAAAACCAAGTGACTTATAATAGCTTGCTAAATCGTTTAATTTCCACTTTGTATTCGAAGATAAAATACAAAAAGGAATGGAATAATGATTTAAACAAGTTATCGTATCAATTGCTTTTTCTTTTGGTTTACCATTAGAATCTATCAAACATGATTCTGTAATTAAAAAATACTTTGCTAACATGCAGACATTATAACATGTTATTATTATTAACATGAGTATCTTAAAAAAAGTATTGATTGTTTTCACTATATTAGTTGTATTAGTCGCATCTCTTGCATTTGATGCGTTTTATTCTGCACCATCCCGTTTTACAGTACGCTATGAAACATTAGAGTCTATTTATATCCCTGAAGGTTTGTCAGATACTAGTATTCTCTTTTTCAGTGATTTAAAATATGGACCTTTCATGAAAGAGCAAAGATTACAAAAACTTGTTCAAGCCATTAACAGCTTATCTCCTGATATTGTTATTTTTGGTGGTGATCTATTCGCTGATGACTACAAACCAAGTGAAGATGACAAAAATATCGTAAAAACTACATTAAAAGAAATTAGTGCCCCTCTTGGAAAATTTGCTGTATTAGGTGATACAGACCAGGAAACATTAGATGATATGGGTACAAATAAAGGCTTATTATATGAAGCAGACTTTGAAGTATTGGACAATAAAAGTATCTCTATAAGAAATTTCGGTTCTGATTCTATTACTTTAGTAGGTTTGCAAAATGGCGTAAACGGTTATGCCGATATTAGTACTGCCTATGAAAATATATCTCGTTCTTCTTTTACAATAGCAATTTGTCACACTCCAGATACAGCAAAAGATGTACCTACAGATTTAACAAAATACTTTCTAGCTGGTCATAGTCTTGGAGGACAAGTATATTATGGATTAGGGTCTCTATATACACCACTTAAAGCTGATTATTACTTCAAAGGAAAACATACAGTTAATGATTCTGTTACATTAGATATAACGAGTGGTACAGGTACAGTAATAAAAGATGTACGATTCCTTTCTAATGCAGAAATCGTACTCTATCGTTTAAAACGTAAATCTATTATGGCTAACTAATCAATATAGAAGCCTGTTTTTTCATAAAATCCTCCTTTTTCGTTGGTTTTTCCACTTACGGACAACCAACTT
>CAJJTI010000164.1 GCA_905194705.1 uncultured Solobacterium sp.
CAGATGCCGTATAATTGATTCATACGAAAGATAAAGAAGAGATTGTACACTTGCTGTACAATCTCTTTCAATTTATGTAACAATTCAGACAGCACTCTGAATTGTTTTTTATTATTCTAAATTTTCAGTTTTATAAGTAGCATATCCCTCATAATAATAACTATGATCTATACCCTTCATGTATATTTCTCTATTATTTATTTCATCAGTTAATGCTTTTTGTAATATTACTTTTATTTCAATATCTCTAATAGGACTTCTTTCCATAGCTAGCAAGTAATCTTCTTTATCTACTTTGCTCCAATCAACTACTTTTGATAATTCTTTCTTTAAAATACAATCTAACCAAATACGAGTGCTTCTACCATTTCCTTCACGAAATGGATGAGCAATATTCATCTCAACATATTTTTCTATTATTTCATCATATGTACTCTGTGGCATTTTATCTATATTAGAAAGTGAAGCTTCCAAATACATTACTGGAGCAAACCGAAAATTTCCTTTAGCTAAATTAACTGTACGTAAAGTACCTGCAAATTCATATATATCTTCAAACAAATATTTATGTATTTCTTTTAAAGCTTCAAATGTACCTGCATTTAGGCTATCAAGTTTACCACTTTCAAAAAGTTCTATAGCCTTTTTTTTACTGATTTTTTCTTCAATAAGTGAAAGTTCTAATGAATCAGTAATATTAAATTTGTTCTTGAGAGCCATGTGTTACCTCTTATATCTTTCTTTGAAGAATATTTTATCATTCAACATTTAACAAAAAAAGGTATAACCATTTCTAGTTACACCTGTACCGAATTACTCTATTAATCCAAAATGCTGTAATGCATATAAGACACCGTCTTCATCTATCCTTTTGGTGATAAAATCAGCATGTTTTCTTAAATTCTCACTGCAATTACCCATAGCTACACCAATACCGACAAAATCATTTATTTCAATGTCATTATCGTTATCACCAAAAGAAATGACATATTGCGGATTAATGTTCAACTTTTGAAGTACATATTCAACACCTGTTTTTTTACTAATACCATTTAACACTAAATCTGACGATTGTTCATCAATTCTTACGGCTATGCATTCACCATTAAACACTTTATTAAACTCTTCTCTTTGAATATCATTAGAACCAATATTTCCACCATTAGGTTCTCTTTTTAGATGTTCTTCTTGATAATCAAATACAACATTATTTCTTCCGTTAGGTATTTTGCTATAAAAATGATCAAACACATCTTTATGAATATATTCATAAGTTTTATCTGGATACTTAAATAACAGTCCTATATCATTTTCCTTACAATACTCATATATTCTATTGCACAAATCAGAAGAAAATCCTTTGCTGTAGATGATATTTTGATTAGTATCTAAGATTAAATGTCCATTTGTACAAACAGTATAATCTGGATGAATTCCTTCTTTAAAAATAGCAGAGGCAGACCTTGGTGGTCTGCCTGTAGCTAAAATTACAGGTATATGTTTCTGCTGTAATTTTTTTAAAGCTTCTATTGCACTTTTCGTAAATGTTTTTGTCTTCATTTCAAAAAGTGTTTCATCTATATCAAATACTGTCGCTTCTATATTAACCCTTTGCTGCTTCAATGAATTCTTTTGCATTGTCATAGTCAATTGGATTAAATAGATAATGGTCTTTTTTCAAAGCTGTTCCTACAACAACCATATCTGCATATTTTAATATTTCTTTTACGTTTTGAGCAGAGGTATGGTTATTACAGTTAATTGGAATTGACGGATCAAGTCTCTTGCAACGGGCAATAATGCTGTCTTCAATTTTTTCTCCTTTAGCAGGTCCTGCCATAGAGTATCCAGCAAGAGGGATATCGAATGTTAATGTCTTATACATTTCTTCAACACTTCTTGTGTCTAGATTTGTAGCGTTATGAGGTTCAAAGCTTGAATATACTGCAATATCATCAGCACCAATAGATTTGCCATATCTAAATATTTCACCAGGATTTTTATTTAAAGCTCCATAGTTACCAACATGGTTTCCTACAAAGAATCCTCTGCAGAAGGCCGCTCCTACTGCCTTAGCTACAGATAATGCTGAAATAGGATCATTCATAATACCAACACCAAATGGTATAGTTAATTCTTTTGATACTTCTGTAACAATTCTTGTGTATGCTGCTAAAGCTCCAGGCCCAATATTTTCTACATATGGATAATCAGCTTCATTTGCAAACACAGCCCCGTCAAATCCTAAATCCATCAAAATATGTGCTTCTCTTTTCAAATCATCAATGTGTTCTTCAATACTGTAGTTTCTATCCCACATTGGTGTCCCTGGTAATGCTCTTAAATGTAAACATCCAACAATAGGTTTATCACAACCGAATCTTTTCTTGTGTTCTGCCATTAAATCTTTTTTCATGCAAGTATTCCTAATAGGCCTCCAACAATACCAACTACAAATAATACAAGAATAATATTAATAGGTTTCATACCTTTATTTACCATCTTATAGCAAGCTAGAACTGCAGCTAAAGGTAGAATGCAAGGAAGAATAGCATTTAATACATCCTGTAGTACAACACTAGTTTCACCTAATGCAATAACAAGTGGTGTCTTTAGAGAAATACTTGTAGCGATTAAGTTACCAAGAACCATCATGCCTAGTACTCCCATCGCATCTGTTACAGCAGCTAACTTACCATTAGCTAATAACTTTGTTACTGAAGACTTACCTTGCTTATAACCCATGAAATATACATAGTGGCTGAACCCTAATGTATAAATTGTCATACCAACAAAGAATAGAATAGGTCCTAAGACATTTCCTTTTACAGATAAATCACATGCAATACCTAATAAAACAGTCTTAACTAATGATTGTGTTACAGTATCACCAATACCTGCAAGAGGTCCCATAAGTGCTGCTTTTAATGAACTAATTGCACTGTCAGAAATCTCTGCACCATTAGCTTTTTCTTCTTCCATAGAAGCTACGATACCGGCAATAGCTGCACCCCAGTTATTCTCTGTATTGTAATAAGTTAAATGTCTTTCTAAAGCTTCTTTTTTCTTTTCTTTATCCTCTGGATATAAAGCATTAATAATTGGAATCATGGATTCTGTGAAACCAAGTCCCTGCATAATTTCAAAGTTATAGCATTGCTGTCCAAAACAAACCCAACGTAACCATGAAGATGTTAATTCTTTATTTGTTAATTTCTTTGTTTCAGTCATGATTATAAGGCCTCCTTATTTGTATAAACATAATGAAGAATAGCAAGTCCTACACCAATAATTGCAATAGGCATTGTACCTAGTCCTAAATAAGCACTTAATACAAATCCAAATAACAAGAATGGTAATAATGTATTCTTATATAGAAGATTCATTAACATACCTAAACCTAAAGCTGGTAACAAATGACCTACTGTAGCTAGTGCTGTTGTAATTTGTGTTGGAACTGTAGCTAAGATACTGTCTAATGCTGTAGAACCATAATAAATAAGAATGAAACCTGGAATAAAGTAAATGATGATAGGCCATAATAGAGGTGCAACAATAGCCATTAATGATACCCCTTTTGTATCACCGTTTTCAGCACATTTCTTCGCTCTAGCTACCCATAAAGTATTTAAAGTTTTTTCAACTGGTGAAATCAAAGAACCAAGAACACCTAATGTTGCTGCTACAGTAATACCAACAGAAGGATCTACGTGTGCCAGCATACTTGCTGTAACACCAATATAACCACCTAATGTAACATCAGTAGAAATAGCTCCACCAATAACTGTTACACCAATATAGGCAAGCATAATTGTTGGTATATATAAATTAGCTCATCCAGCTGAGTTAAATCTATATACATCTCCTTTC
>CAJJTI010000165.1 GCA_905194705.1 uncultured Solobacterium sp.
ATACCTAGCCTGACTACTCCCACGGGCAAGCCCGTGGGGTTCTGATTGCCAAGTGTAGCTTGTAATCGTACATCATTTTCAGACTTTGGAGTTACAAGTGTAAATCTATTTGAATCAGAACTTTCATTACCAAGCAGTCCAACGACCACATTAACGGTAAATTTCTACTTTCGTAAGGAAGTATAATCAATCTCCCTGAATATGTTTTACGCTATCTTAATTCCGCTATTTAATACTTTGATCTCGTTAGCCTTAATCCATTCGATTAGAGCTTTTTCTTTGCTGTAACACTTATCAAATTCAGAAATACATTTGTTTTTATCTATATCTTTGGTTCTGTAATCGTAACAGTATAATAGGAATGATGAATACCAGTCTCTTTGTACCTCTGTACCATCTTGTAGCTTATACATTCGGTCAGATAGTTTCTTTTTAATATAGTCATCAACAGTATGATCATATTGACTTGCTCTGTAATCATTAGATACTTCAATATATATACCACCTGATACCTTGAATTTCTGTTCTAGAGCAGCTTGAAACCCAGAAGGACATCTATTCTTTATGGATCTGCCAAAACGCTTTTTCCTGTTAAACTTGCCTTTACTATTGACCGTAGTTTCTTTAGCTCGTCTCATAAGCCTGCCTGCATTTTTAGGTTCTGTGATAAATACATCTCCAAGACTTCTTAAATGGTTAGCGTCTTCATTTATTGCAAGCTGTCTGTTTATGGCATTGATACGACATAATTCAGAATGTTTTTCTTTTAATTTCTTATAATGATTAGAATATCTCCAAGTCTTACGACCTTTTTTAACAGTACCATCATCATTATAATTCTGCGAATTAGTTGCACGTCTTGACCTGTCCATTGCACGGTATAGCAGACGTTCTTTTCTCTCAGAAGTCTGAATACTGTTGCCACGCTCTGAAAGATTCTTCAAGCCCACCTCAGTATCAGATGTATAAGCAACAGTCTGTGTACCAATATCAGCACCGATCATTCCTTTGCCATATTTATGTCTTGGGCTGCCATGCTTATCATATTTTTGCTTTGCTTTACCCTCGATAGTAAGATGCAGATATACTCTGTATTTACCTCTTATCATCCTGGGAACAAGCGTAGCATAGCAGGGTCTGTATGTATCTATGCAATAGCCATCTTTAATAAGAATACTAACAGCCCTGTCATCCAGAATCTCAGATTCGGCAAGATATGATAAAACTGCATCTACTTCATCCTGCTGGAATCTATCATTTATTTGTATTCCAAATACCATCCTGCCAAGTTTGAACTGCAGCTTATTATCTCTAACGAATATAGGTATACCACGATTGATCTGCTTTGCACGAATACAAGGCATTTCTCCATATTTTGAGAAATGAATGGCATTACCATTACCATATAAGCATTTTTCAATACCACGCCATATATCTTCGGCTTTAGTCAGAGCGAATACAGCGTCTACACCATATTTCTTGCCTATTGGAATCATGGACGTTCTGCAGTATTCCCATGTAATATTATAAGCTTTCTGCATTTCATTAAGTTGTTCAGCATAATTTTTTCGTTTATCCTTATCTTTAGTGTTACAATAAAGAAACAGCAATTTACGGTATCTCTTTGTACGCATAAGCTGGTCATAATTCTTTCTCATAAGACCAACAAGCTCATTCCCAGCTTTGCGCATCTTATCAGAAAGAGCCACTACTTTAAGTACATCAGAATAAGACATATCGGTTTCTACAGCCAGGATATGCCTGTCAGAAAGTTTATGAAATCGTTTAAGAATCCTTTTGTATTCTTCGTCAGTTATCATTTTTCTGCTCCTTAATATTATCTTAATTACTGTAGATACAAAATATCCTCTAGACCATAAAATACCGCATCCTGCAGAATTGTATTAATTGTGGAAATGCCTTGAATAGTTCAATAGCACTTATATCTTTAAAAGTCCCTACAACATCACAGGTAGCAGCAGTTTGCGGTACATCTACAAAGATATGTATATGGTCAGGCTTCACTTCAAGAGCCTTAATGCGGTAATAGATTTTTCTGTAATATCTGTTTCAGTATTTCCTCTACATTACTTTTAATACCAGAAATATGAATTTAGAATACCTGATGATGTGATACTGTATCAGATATTTTCAATACGAAGCACTATGATATTGTTCTTCACTGTCTTGTTCACCTAATTGATATTTTTTCTGAATTCCTCTACGCAACAAGTCAAGAAATATGATACTCTCACCTTCCTCAACAGAATAGATACGTGCAGGGTTTTCAAGTTCTGTTTTCCATCCAGCAGGAATGGAAATATTTATTTGTACATTGTCACTTTTAGTTCGTGCCATTACTTTTTTCCACAACTTGAATGATATGCTGAATTATTAGGATTGCACTGTTCTGCATGTTTATTATTGTTCGCTATATGTGCAGCATTATTAGGATTTTTCTGATTGCAGTGATGGTTGTTTTGTTGTATGTGTATTCATATCATAGTTACTTTTACTAATGATCTGTTTACTTTCTATACTTTAATATACATAGATTATATATCATTTTTCTTAGTATTTATCAAGTGAAATGTGGCTTTTATCCCACACGCAAGCGTGTGGTTTTTTTCGCCACAAATTTATAATATCCTTTGTAATTTCCTCTTCTATTATTCTTTATATATACTAATCACATAACCGTCTCAATTTCTAGTTATATTTCCAATAATTGAACTATGTCTCTTCGAATATCCTCAACCTCTTAACAATCTCCTCCGGCTCTGGCAACATTGCTTTCATCTCTTCCGGTAACGTATTTCTTAACTGATATGTAGCCACACCTATCGGAGCATTAATATTCTTCAACGCATACTCTACATAAGTTTTATCCTTACTCTTGCAAATGATAATTCCGATTGACGGATTCTCATCTGGCAATTTGAGCTGCTCGTCCAACGTTGTCAAATACAACTGCATCTTTCCGGCATATTCTGCTTCAAATTCACCTATTTTCAACTCTATGGCTATCAGACTTCTCAACCTTCTATGAAAAAGTAATAAATCAATATACAAATCCCTGCTTCCTGCCATCAAATGATATTGATTTCCGATGAATGTATAATCTCCACCCATTTCTATCAAAAACGCTCTTATGTTATTTACCAATTGCATTTCTAATTCGTGTTCAGAGTATTCAGGTGACAATTCCGCAAAATCAAATATATATTCATCTTTTACCGCAAGCTTAGCCTGTACACTTTGCTCTACCGGAAGCGTTAAATCAAAATTCGTCTGATTCAACAAATATTTCTCATAGGTCTGTGCTTCGATAAAATTAGTTAAGATGCGTTTTGTCCATCCATGTCTTTTCACCATCTGAATGTAAAATTCCCTTTGCAAATCATCCTTACACTTTTCCATAATAATGATGTTATTGCTCCAGCTAATTTCTCGCACCAATGGTGCGAGTTTTTCAGAATCACGATAAGTTAAATAAAAATTACGCATTCGCCACAGATTGGCTGCTGAATATCCCTTTGCTCCGGGAAACTCTTTTTGCAATTCTGTTGAGAGTACTTGAACAATTGATTTTCCCCAATCATTTTCTTCCTGCTGTCTATAAATTTCTTCTCCAATTTCCCAATACAAATTTACAGTTTCTGAATTGATTGATTTCAGAACCTGATACTGCTTTTTATGGATCAAATCTTTTAAATCATCCACAAGTGGTTCATAACCCACAATTTCATTCTTTTCCATATTCTGGTCTCCATTTCTCGCACCAATGGTGCGAGATTTCAATTATTTTCAATGCCATTCATTTATCTTAAATCTAATAACACTATAAACCGTATTTCTCTTTATTTTC
>CAJJTI010000166.1 GCA_905194705.1 uncultured Solobacterium sp.
ATTATATGTATGGTAGATACTATCTTATTCATATGCTTATAGCTTTAAGTGTTGCAATTATATTAATTTACTTTGCATATCAATTTTCATTTATTTATAAAGCTGGTAAAGAAATTGCAAATGGAAATACAAATTATAAGATAGATGACAAATATTTAAAAATCATGACGGGTGAAATAAAAGAACATGCGCATGATTTAAATGAGTTGAGTGATGGAATTAATTTAGCTGTACAGAAAGAAATGAAGTCCGAAAGATTAAAGACAGAATTAATTACGAATGTTTCTCATGATATTAAGACACCTTTAACAAGTATTATTAATTACACAGATTTATTGTCAAAAGAACATACTGCTGAAGAAGAAAAACAATATATTGACGTATTAAGCAGACAGTCAAATAAATTAAAGAAATTAATTGAAGATTTGGTTGAAGCATCAAAAGCTTCTTCTGGTAATATTTCTGCTAATATCGTACCACTTAATGTTCGTGAGTTAATTGAACAGTCTATTGCAGAATATGATGAAAAATTATCTAAAGCAAATTTAGAAGTTGTCTTAAATATAAAAGATGAACCAATTTGCTTGTTAGCAGATGGTAGACTTCTTTGGAGAGTTTTATCTAATCTTCTTTCTAACGTATCAAAATATGCACTTGCAGGAACAAGAGTTTATATAGATGTAGAACGTACTAATCATTCAGAAGTCAGTATTTCAATAAAGAATATTTCTAAAGATCAGTTAAATATTGATCCTGAAGAATTGACAGAAAGATTTGTCAGAGGTGATACTTCAAGACATACAGAAGGCAGTGGACTTGGATTAAATATTGTTAAGAGTTTAGTTGAAGTACAAAAAGGAAAATTTGAAGTAAATATTGATGGTGATTTATTCAAGGCAATTGTTTATCTCCCTGAAAGCAAGAATTAATATGAACAAAAGAGCACTTTCTGTTTTGTTTCTAGGAATATTATTTTTGGCAGGCATGATTTATCTATAACGGTGTACACTAATTTGTACATCGTTTTTTAGAGAAACTGATAATGTAATTTCAACCAGGAGGTTTATATTATGGTTGGTACAAGAACAGGATTACATTATTTACAAAATGAACAGAAAAGACAGCAATTAAAAGGTGAAATTACTTCATATTTGAAGGCAAATACGAAATTGAGTGAAGAGGAAAAGACAAGATTTATAAATTGTTACTTACAGGAGAATACGATTGAAACAACAGCCTATAAACTTAATCGTGATGTAAAAGATATTGCAATTCTTTATTACTCTATAACAACTTCTTTAGCAAGGGCTTCTTTTGCTTCAATACAGAAGAATTAAATGCATATAAGAGCTGTTTGGGGTATAATGGTTTTTGTTTTTGGAGGAATTTATGCTCAGCATTACAGCAATTTTACTAATACTAATCCAGTTTGGATTAGATGCATATACAATTTATCATGGCACAACGATGCAATTCTTAGATGTACTGGATGTATTTGGATATTATCTATTTGGAATATTAGGAATGATTTTACTAGTGCTTAATACATTCTGGTTACATGGCACAATTGCACAGTTAAGAAGAAAAAAGAAGAAAAAAGTTAAGAAACAAAAAATTGAAGAGAAAGAAGAAAAAGAAAATGAATATTAAGATATTACATTTATTAACAGGAGCAAAAGAAGCTACAGGATTAACTGTCATCATCGATGTATTTCGTGCTTTTTCTCTAGAAGCATATTTATTTTCTCAGGGTGCAGAAGTTATATATCCAATAGGCAGTATTGAAAAAGCCCTTGAATTAAAAAAAGAACATCCTGAATATATTTCTTTTGGTGAAAGAGAAGGTGCGAAAGTAAAAGGATTTGATTATGGTAATTCTCCTTCAAGTGTTTTAGGTCAAGATTTAACAGGTAAAAGAATTATTCATACAACAAGTGCTGGTACCCAAGGTATTACTAATGCTAGTCATGCAGATGAAATCATTACAGGAAGTTTAGTAAATGCAAAAGCTATCGCTGCATATATTAAGCAAAAAAATCCTGAAGAAGTTTCCCTTGTATGTATGGGGTGGCAGTGTGAGAGAGATACTGCAGAAGATGTGTTATGTGCAGAATATATTAAGAGTTTATTAGAAGATAAACCATATGAAAATATTGAAGAAAGAGCTCTTCAATTAAAAGAACTTGAAGGTAAGAAATTCTTTAATCCTGAGCTTCAAGACAAATTCCCAGAACAAGATTTCTGGATGTGTACAAAAACAAATATTTTTGATTTTGTTATTCAATCTAAATTTGAAGATAATATGCTTGTTAATCGCCGTTTTGATATAAAAAAAGATTGGCAGTAAGCTAATGTTATGTTATCATTATACACGCGTTTAGAGCGCATCATTGTTCCGCTGGTAAGATTTAAGACTAAGAGCAAATGAGTAATAGAAGAAGGAGAAATTAGTATGAATTTAAGTTTAGTAGACAAAATTACAAAAGAACAAATTCGTAACGATATCCCTGCATTCAATGCCGGTGATACAGTTAAAGTATTCGTTCGTATCAGAGAAGGTGAAAAATCTCGTATTCAGTTATTTGAAGGAGTAGTTGTAGCTAAGAAAAACGGTGGAATCGGTGAAACATTCACTGTTCGTAAAATTTCAAATGGTGTAGGTGTACAGAGAACTTTTCCAGTTAACTCACCTATCATTGACCACATCGAAGTAAGCCGTCGTGGTAAAGTACGTAGAGCTAAACTAGGATACTTAAAAGGATTATCTGCTAAGAAATCTCGTATCAAGGAAATTCGTTAATTTCAAAAAAGACTTCTTGCTAGGTGGAAACCTGGTGAGAAGTTTTTTCTTTTTTTATAGCTATAGATTATAATTACATTCGTATCAGGAGTTATTATGAGAAGAGAAAGAACAATAAAGGCTTCTATTAAACGTGAAATAAAAGATTTTGTAAAAACATTTTTAGTTACAGCTGTTTGTGTATTTGTCTGTGCCAATTTTATTGTTAGACCGGTAAAAGTTAAAGGAAGTTCAATGTATCCTACATTACAGGATAGTGAATATGGATTTTCAAATATTATTGGTACGAAAATATCTAAATTGAAAAGATTTGACATTGTTGTAATTTATATTCCTGAGAAAAAAGAATATATCGTAAAAAGAGTTATAGGGTTACCAAATGAAAAAGTATCTTATGTAGATGATCAACTTTATATCAATGATCAACCTGTTGAAGAACCTTTCCTTAATACAGAATATAAGAATAGCTACGATGGCACATTTACTGATGGCGTACTAGAAACAACACTTGGGGACGATGAGTATTATTGCTTGGGTGATAATAGACCTAATAGTAAAGATTCTAGATATTATGGTCCTTTTTCTGCAAATAATATTTCTTCAAAGGGAATTCTTATCTTGTGGCCATTACAATCAATCAATTTATTAACTTGGTAAAGGAGAAAAAATGAATAAAGAACCTAAATCAAATATTAACTGGTATCCAGGACATATGGAAAAAGCCAGAAGAGATATGCAAGAGTCTCTTAAAGCTGCAGATTTAATTATAGAAATTCGTGATGCGAGAATACCTTTCTCCAGTGCCAATCCACTTTTAGATAAAATGATTGGGAATAAACCAAGACTAATAGTGTTATCAAAAAAAGATTTGGCTGATGACAGTGTCACAAAAGAGTTTATCGAAAAATACTCTAATGAACAAAATAAAGTTGTAGCGTATGATTTACAAAATGATCCAAATGCGAAAAATGAGATTTTAAATTGTGCAAAAGAACTCACCAAGGCAAAAAGAGATAAGATGATTTCACGTGGTATCAAGCCTAGAGCGATGAGAGCGA
>CAJJTI010000167.1 GCA_905194705.1 uncultured Solobacterium sp.
ATACCTTAATCGAAATGTTTGATAAATGTATTGTTGTATATGAAACAAGTGATAATGATACATATATGGAATTACTTGATTTAGAAGATAAATTAGACAGTATGGAATTCAAATTCAGAAATAATCACTTCGATCGTTTAAGCAACAATGCTTGTGGCAGTGCAATAGCAGCCAGTGTTTACGCAGATATATTAGGAAACCTTGAAAGAATGGGCGACCATTGCCGTAATATTGGTAGAAGTACTGTTTCTGACATGCCACTTGGCAATCACGTAGATTTTTAATTTGTTAATACAGGCGTCACAAAAGACGTCTTTTTATTTACTAAAAAATCCCTCGCAGTGATATGCAAAGGATTAATGTTTAATGATTAAATTTACTGTATCTTTCAATAATTTTCTGTACTAATGGATTTCTAACAACATCATCGCTTGTTAAATGAATAATTTTAATACCTTCAATATCTTTTAGAATATTTGCCGCATCATCTAATCCACTTTTTGTACCTGTCTTTAAATCAATTTGAGTATTATCTCCTGTAATAACCATTTTGGAATTGAAGCCAAGTCTAGTTAGAAACATTTTCATTTGTGCTGGTGTTGTATTTTGTGCTTCATCAAGAATAACAAAAGAATCATCTAATGTTCTACCACGCATATATGCAAGTGGAGCTATTTCAATTGTTCCTTTTTCAATAAGCTTTTCTGTCTGTTCAACCCCAAGCATATCATGTAATGCATCATATAATGGCGTTAAATAAGGATCTACCTTTTCTTTTAAATCCCCAGGTAAAAAACCTAAGCTCTCCCCTGCTTCAACGGCAGGACGTGTTAAAACAATACGTTTCACTTCACCTTTTTTCATTGCCGAAACAGCACGTATTACAGCTAAATATGTTTTACCCGTACCAGCCGGACCAATTGCAAAAACAATTGCGTTATCTTCAACAGCTTTTACAAAACTGTATTGTCCTTTTGTTTTAGGGGCAATAGCTTTACCCGTTAAGGTACGACCAATCATATAACTCTCAAAATCATCAAAATGAATTTCTTCGCTCTTTAATACAAGACGACATGCATAAGTTACATCAAGTTCTGTAACAGGCTGATTCTTTTTTGCCAGCTCATATAAAGCCATCAATACTTGTTTAATTTGCTTTGCTACAAATTCATCACAATCCTGAATGATGAATTTATTATCTCTAAAACTGATTTTTTTGGCAAAACACTCTCTTAATACTTTTAAATTTTTGTCTTCTATACCTAATATACACATAGCTTCGAGGCTAGTCATATTATCAAACTGAATGATTTTTGTTTCTTCCAAAATAAAAATCCTCCTTATAGAACTATTCTACTACAAAAAAAGAAGCCTTTCGACTTCTTATTTACCACGTTTTCTAGCTTTACGTGCAGCTTCACTCTTAAGCTTACGCTTAATACCTGGTTTTACATAGTATTCTCTCTTACGAGCTTCAGCAAGGGTTCCATTACGAGAAACCTGACGTTTAAAGCGACGAAGTGCATCATCTAAACTTTCGTTTTCTTTAACTACTACTCTTGGCATTTTTCTCCCCCCCTTCCTGAACAAAGTAGACTTATAATACCATTTATTTCACTAAATTGCAAGATAGTCTTTTTCAAAACACTATTTATCTTCCATGAGAGAAACGCCTCTGCTTGTACCAATTCTATCAGCACCTGCTTCAATCATTTCTAACATATCATTTTTAGAACGTACTCCACCTGCTGCTTTAACTTTAGCATTGTCTTTAACAACAGATTTCATTAATTTAACATCTGCTACTGTAGCTCCAGCAGTTGAAAAACCAGTACTTGTTTTAGCAAAATCAGCACCTGCTTTAACAATATCTTCGCAAGCACGTGTTTTTTCTTCATCAGTTAACAAGCATGTTTCGATAATAACTTTTAGTACTTTATCGCCTACTGCTTCTTTAATTTTTCTTATTTCTTCAGTTACATATGCATCATTACCATCT
The DNA here is from genome assembly GCA_905194705.1 of uncultured Solobacterium sp. Classification (GTDB taxonomy): domain Bacteria; phylum Bacillota_I; class Bacilli_A; order Erysipelotrichales; family Erysipelotrichaceae; genus Bulleidia. Next base: position 2,000 of record CAJJTI010000167.1, read on the forward strand.
TTTAATTGTCCGATGTTAATAACCATATCTACTTCATCAGCACCTTTTTCTACAGCATCTTTTGCTTCAAAAACTTTAGCTTCAGTAGTCATAGCTCCTAGAGGGAAACCGATAACAACGCAAGTTAATACATCTGTTTGTTTAAGTGCTTCCTTTACAACAGGAATCCAGCATGGATTAACGCATACAGACATGAAGTCATATTTTTTTGCTTCTTCGCAAAGCTTTAAAATATCTTCTTTTTTAGCGTCAGCTTTTAGTAATGTGTGATCGATATACTTGTTTAATTCCATTTTTAAATCCTTTCTAATTGTTCTCATTCTGGAAATAATATTTTGTAAGTACTTCTCTTACTATATTATCATCACCTTCATATGGTTCTCTACCATAATCACGATAAATAAACTCTTCATCACCTTTTCCTAGAATTAAGATTGTATCATTATCTTCAGCAAGTTGAATTGCTTCACGAATTGCCTGATATCTATCTTCAATAATGATATATGGTGTTTTCTTGATTCCTGATGCGATTTCATTGCATATATCAACAATTTTTTCATCTCTTGGGTCATCTTCCGTTAACACAATCATATCAGCATACTTATCAAGTATTTCTCCAAATATTGGTCTTTTTACGGTATCTCTTTTACCAGCAGAACCTGTTACAGCGATAATTCTTTTTCCTTTTGGTGTAATTGCCGCACCAAATTGGCATAATTTTTCAATACCATCTGGTGTATGAGCAAAGTCAACAATGATATTAAATGGCTGTCCCTTGTCAATTCTTTCAACACGACCATCAATCTGTTTAATTGTCTTAATCTTGTCTAATAATTGAGTAATTGCAATACCTCTCATATTTACAGCAGCTATTGCTCCAAGCAGATTATATAAATTGAATTTTGCAACAAGATTAGTTTCTAATTCATATTCTCTGCCATTACAGCGTAATGTGAAAATTGTTCTATCTTTTAATAATTGATAATGCGTAATTTGATAATCTGCTTTATGATCAATACCATAAGTAATTACATTACATTTACAATCTTCTACAATCTTTTCTCCATATGGATCATCAACGTTAACAATCGCAACAGCACTTTCTTTTAAATGATCAAACAGCTTCTTTTTTGCCTGGAAATAGTTATCCATTGTACCATGATAATCAAGATGATCATGTGTCAAGTTTGTAAAAATAGCCACATCAAAATCAATGCTGTCTACTCTTCCTTGTTCAATACCAATAGAAGAAGCTTCTAGAGCACAAGCTTCCATTTTACAGGCAACCATTTCACTCAAAATACCATGAAGATTATCAATATCAGGTGTAGTTAATAATGGTGGTAATTTAATATTTCCATATTCAATGGCAATTGTACCAATATAACCACATGGACGAATATCATTTAAAATGTAACGAATAATACAGGCAGTAGAACTCTTGCCATTTGTACCTGTAACACCATACATTTCTAATTTATGTGATGGATGACCATAGAATTTATCTGCTATCTGATTAAAAGCTGCATTAACATTTTTTACTCTGATGTAGACAACTCCATCTTTTGTGTTTCTTAGTGGTTCTGAATGAATAATAACTTTAGCGCCATTTTCAATTGCCTGATCTACAAAACGGTGACCGTCAAACATCATTCCCTTTTCACAAAAGAAAATAGAGTTAGGTTTTTTCTTTCTAGAGTCAGACATCAGACTTTCTATTTCAATATCAGGTACGTTATCAAATAATTCTGTCAGTTTCATAATTTTCACCATTAAGGCGGCCTTTCTCCCGCCTTCACAAACCAGTAATGA
>CAJJTI010000168.1 GCA_905194705.1 uncultured Solobacterium sp.
GTTTTTTCACGGTTGATATTTCCTGTTTCTGGAAGAATAGCAACTTCATTATATAGTTCTGTTTCTATTTTACTAATTAGTGCCTCGCTTTCTGTTTGAGAAATAGACTGGTTGTTCTTAATCGCATCAATAAATACCAAAGCTTCAGCAGAAGTAAAAGCAGGTTCCATATAATAACCTTGTTTACCTTTTCGGGTATAACAAATCTTATATCCATACTCCTGTAAAAGTTCAATAACCATATATACCGTCCTTCTATCAGTTTCTATTCCATTTTCTGATAATTCGGACAATAACTCTGTCATTGAAATAATATGTGATGCATCTGTACGCTCTTGTAAGATTTCTAATATGAGAAGAGCTCTCTCTAAATTTAAACTTTTCATAAATATTCGATGTACATATAAGTGTACACCGTTTTTATAGTTTACAGCTACTATTTAACTAGTAAAAGCGAAGGAGATTTAACACCTATGAAACAACACGAAAAACTACTACTTTGTGAAACTCTATACTTATTAGCTTATGGATATATTTTAAATGGATATACAGCTGCTGCTATTTTCTTAGCTGTTATTCCACTATTTATCATGATTTTGGAACATTCTTTAGAAGATCTTCTTAAACATTATTTGTCTTTTCTATTTTTTTCTGGTTTATTTCTATATTTTTCTTATATCTATCGTATTGAAGAAAGCTATAAAGGTTTTAGTTTCATCCTTCTTTTACATATCTCTACATGTAGTTTTATGACAAGCTATTCATTTTCTGCATTACGCTATTTTTTAAAAATTAATTTCTATTTATCAACTATATTTTTATGCTTATGTTTTGTTTTAGGAGATTTATATGATGGATTTTTTATCCAAAGAATTATTATCATACTTTTAATTTTCTCTCCTTTCTTTACAAGTTATATTCAAAAGTTAATTTCTGCTTTTTCTCTTAAACATGCTAAAGAAAGATAGATATATTATCCTAATAACGGTACAATAGTCTAATACTAGGAAGTACAGAAAAATGACAGATTATTTAGTAAAACATTTCGTAAAAAACAGTAAAGATATTCATGATCCGAAAGTTAGATTAGCTTATGGGGTATTAAGTGGTATAACAGGAATAATATGTAATATATTTTTATTCATTCTAAAATTTATTATTGGTACAAGTGTAAAATCTATTTCTATCATTTCAGATAGTTTCAATAACTTATCTGACAGTTTAAGCAGTGTAATTACTCTTTTAGGTTATAAAGTCGCTTCTAAACCAGCTGATGAGGAACATCCATTTGGTCATGGACGAATGGAATATATTGCAAGTTTCATCGTTTCTAACATTATTTTTGTAGTCGCCTTTGAATTATTAACATCCAGTGTTGATAAAATCGTTCATCCTGAAGAATTAAAATTCTCGTGGTTATCATTAGGTATCTTGTCAGCATCTATTTTAGTAAAAATATGGTTGAGTGCATTTAACTTAAAACTAGGAAAGAAAATTGATAATATTGGCATGATTGCCGTAAGTGATGATGCCAGAAACGATGTATTAGTTACATTTTCAACAATTGTCGCCTTATTTTTATCTAAGTTGAATTCAAATATTCCTTTCGATGGTATTACTGGCGTTATCGTATCTCTTGTTATTTTCTATTCAAGTTTCGGAATCGTCAAAGAAATTATTGGTAAATTATTAGGCAATCCAATATCAAGAGAAGAAGCTGAAAATATTGAAAAGTTATTATTAGAATATCCTGAAATTGTCGGTGTTCACGATTTAATGGTTCATGATTACGGTCCTGGAAGACAATTTGCTTCAGCTCATGCAGAAGTTGATGCAAATATGGACTTTTTGAAAGCTCACGATATCATCGACGAAGCTGAAAGAAAAATATATGAAGATACTGGCATTTTGATGACATTGCACATAGATCCTATTAAATTAAATGATCCTGAAGTTAACGCTTATCAAGATGAAGTAAATTCAATTATCAAAAAAATTGACCCTGCTTTATCTACTCATGATTTTAGAATCGTAGCAGGGCCATCGCACACAAATCTAGTTTTTGACATTTTAGTTCCTTATACATGTAAAATTCCTACTTCAACAATTGAAGAAACAATAAAAGAATCTTTAAAACATCATAAAAAACCAATTTATCTTGTTATAACATTTGATCATCAATATATTTCTACGCAAGAGGATACACATGCATAACTATAAAAATAACTTAATACTATTACTTGTTGCCATCATTTGGGGTGGCGCCTTTATTGCTCAAAGTTCAAGCATGAATTATATCGGACCTTGGACTTTTACCTGCATTCGTTCATTTTTAGCAGGTTTTGCAATACTGCTTAGTTTTCCATTAATCAAAAAAAGCATACTAATTTCTAATTCATACGATAAAAAAGCCACAATTATAGGTGGTATATGTTGTGGATTAATCGTAACTCCAGCAAATATACTTCAACAAATAGGTATTCAATATACTACTGTTGGTAAAGCAGGATTCATTACAGCTTTGTATTGTATAATCGTACCTTTCCTTTCCATTCTTTTAAAAAAGAAAGTATCAATACAAACATGGATTGCAGCTACCATTTCATTAATCGGCTTTTATTTTCTAAGTGTTTCAGAATCATTCACTTTATCTACCGGAGATTCTTTAATGTTATTATCAGCTTTCTTCTTTGCTGTACAAATATTAGCCATTGACTATTTTGTTACTCATGCAAATGGCATTCTTATGTCTTCTATCCAGTTTATCATTGTAGGTTGCTTAACATTGATACCTGCAGTCACATTAGAACAAACAAGTTTATTTTATCTACAAAAAGCTTTTGGAGCTATTTTATATGCCGGTTTATTATCAAACGGTATTGGTTCAACATTACAAATTGTCGGTCAAAAAGGTGCCGATCCTACTGTTGCAACATTAATTCTAAGCTTAGAGTCAGTATTTTCAGCAATAGGTGGATATTTGTTCCTGCACGAAGTATTATCACTAAGAGAACTATTTGGATGTGTATTAGTGTTCTGTGGCGTAATACTTGCACAAATCAAACTATCAAAAAAGTAGATTCGTCTATCTTTTTATTTCAGCTTATATGTACCGCGCCCCGTTTTTATAATTAACCCCTCATCACAAAGTTTTTTTAAGACTCTTTGAAGCTGTCGACGACTGCAGTGCAGCGGTTGAAGTGCTTGAGTTACTGAGCTAATCTCATGATTAAGTTGAATCTTCCTTAAATATAAAAGTACTTTTTCTTCTAAGGTTTGTACTGTCACATCCATAACTGCAGACATAGCTAATTTTTCTGCTAATTGCCTTAAAATAAACCGAAGAAATAAAGGATCATTTTCTAATACTGATTGATTATCCTGAAAAGGGATTGATAGACAAATAACCTTTTCTCTTGCTTCACAAAAAAATAACTGTCTTTGTACACCACTGAATTCCATATCACCAAGCAGTGTTGTATCATCTGCCTTTGCAATATAACGAACAACTCCTTCTTCCGTCAAATCATAGATTACTGCACTGCCTTTCAAAAGAATAAGAAACTGGTCTAATGGTTTTAAAGGATGGAGTGAACCCCAAAAGTTGGACAACCAACTGGAGGGGTTTTTCTGAAAATATATATGTAGCTGTTCAAAATTCTCGTGTAATAACTTTTCGTCTTGAATAATTTTCATCTTCTATCCTTTTTATAATTGTGTCATATGGCACAAACAATCTCAAGAATTGTTTTTATAATCATGAGCTGGAGGTTTTTTGATTATATGGATTCTTTTTTTGAT
>CAJJTI010000169.1 GCA_905194705.1 uncultured Solobacterium sp.
ATTCCCACGCATTATGTTAATCAACTCCCACACCCACGCAATAATTTAAAGCGCCAATTTAAAATGCTTTAGGAAATTGCTCTTAAAGCATTTTTTTATTTGACAATGTAGGTATTCTGCTATTAAATATAGGTAATGCAAAGATAAGGACATGATTATTAAGCACGAATGTAGAAAGATTACTGGTTGATGAAAAGTAATCGCAGTACTTAGTTTTTACCACCTTGGAGCAGCATCTTAATCGATTGCCGTAAATCTGCGTTAAAGATAAATGAGTGTCCATATTTATATGGGAATTAAGGTGGTACCGCGTTAACGTTGACGTCCTTTTGATAAGGACGTTTTTATATTTTTGGAGGAAGAGAAAATGATTAATTTTAAAGAAGACAAGGATCTAAATACGTTGAATCATAGTTGTGCTCATTTATTAGCACAGGCTGTTAAGCATTTATATCCAAATGCTAAATTCTGGGTTGGTCCAGTAGTAGAAGAAGGATTCTATTACGATATCGATTTAGGTAATGATGTTATCCGTGATGAAGATTTACCTAAGATTGAAAAAGAAATGAAGAAACTTGCTAAAGATGGTAAGAAGATTGTCCGTCATGAAATTACTAAAGAAGAAGCTTTAGAAATGTTCAAAGATGATCCATATAAATTAGATTTAATCTCTCGTATGAATGAAGATGAACAAGTTATTTCATGCTATACACAAGGTGACTTTACTGATTTATGTAGAGGACCACACGTTGATAATGTAAAACTATGTCGTTATTTCAAACTAATAAAGCATTCTGGTGCATATTGGAAGGGCGATAAAAATAACAAAGTACTACAACGTATTTATGGTGTATGCTTACCAAATGAAGAAGAATTAAATAAATATTTAGCAGAACTTGAAGATGCTAAACAAAGAGATCATAGAAAACTTGGTAAAGAATTAAGTATGTTCATGTTCTCTGATATTGTTGGTAGTGGTTTACCAATGTGGTTACCTAATGGCTTTACTGTTAGACGTTTATTAAGTGACTATATTATGAATAAAGAACTAGAACTAGGCTATGAACATGTTATGACACCTAGCTTAGCTAACGTTCGTTTATATAAGACAAGTGGTCACTGGGATCATTATAAAGATGATATGTTCCCAGCAATGCAGGGTGATACAGAAGATGAAATGTATGTATTAAGACCTATGAACTGTCCAGAACATATGATTATCTACAAGAGTACATTACATTCTTATAGAGATCTTCCAATTCGTATTGCAGAAATTGCCAATGACTTCCGTTATGAAGCAAGTGGTGCTTTAACTGGTATTGAACGTACTAGAGCTTTCACTCAAAATGATTCTCATATTTTCTGTAGACCAGATCAAATTGGTGACGAAATCAAAAATGTAACAAAGCTAATTCTTGATGTATATAAAGACTTTGGCTTTAATGATTATGAATTCCGTCTTTCACTACGTGATCCTAATAACACAGAAAAATATTTCGGTAATGATGAGTTATGGGAAAAGAGTGAATCAGAATTAAGAGAAGTATTAAAAGAAATGGGCGTTAAATACTATGAAGCTATTGGTGAAGCTGCTTTCTATGGTCCTAAGATTGACGTTCAGGTTAAGAGTGCTATTGGTCATGATGTTACATTATCTACAATTCAATTAGACTATCAATTACCAGAACGTTTTGAACTTGAATATATTGATTCAGATCAAGAAAAGAAGAGACCTGTTGTTATTCATAGAGCAATTCTAGGTTCATTAGACCGTTTCGTTGCATTCTTGCTTGAAGAAACAAAGGGTATTTTCCCTCTATGGTTAGCTCCAACTCAAGCTGTTGTTCTACCAATTGCTCCAGATGCTCATGGTGAATATGCTGCTGAAATTGTTAAAGACTTAAAGAAGATGGGTATCAGATGCACATTAGATGACAGAAATGAAAAGTTAGGTTATCGTGTTCGTGAAGCACAAACAAATAAGATTCCTGTTGAAGTCGTAGTAGGTGACAAAGAAAGAGATGAAAGAGCTGTAACTGTTAGAAGATATGGCAGCAAGGTTGAAACAAAACTCTCTCTAGATGATTTCTATTCAATGATACAGGATGAAATTGCTAGAAAGGGTAACTAATGAAAAAAAGTATAATTTGTTTATTGAGCATTATTTTATTAACAGGATGTAGTAAAGGTACAAAAGCACCTGTTACTACAACTACTCCAATTGCTAGTGATATTCCTGTATCAGAACCAACTTTAAAAGTTTTATCTCCTGCAGGAGCTCCAGCTTTATCAGAGCTTGGAGCAATTGAAAAAGGATATGATGTAGAAATTACTGATGGTCCTGATAAACTTCAGGCTGAATTAATTAATGCTAATTCAGACTACGATGTAATTGTTGCACCAACAAATCTTGGTGTAAAACTTGCTTCACTTGGTAAAAGCGAATACAAGTTACTTGAAGTAGTTACATGGGGTAACTTATATTTAGTAGGTCCAGAAGGTACTGATTTAGAAAATACAACAATTGCTGGTTTTGGCGAACAGGCTGTAACAGGACTTGTATTTAAATCAGTTTATCCTGAACTTTACGATAAAGTGAACTGGGGATACGGAAGTGTTACAGAAGCTCAAGCTGCATTATTAAGTGGTGAAGCAGAAGTTGCAATACTTGCAGAACCTGCAGCTACGGCAACAATTGCCAAAGCAAAAGAAAAAAATAAGGAATTAACAATATTATCTAATCTTCAAGAATTATGGGGTGAAGGTAATGGATATCCTCAAGCAGGTATCTTTGTAAAAAGTTCTGTATATGAAGAAAACAAAGATGCTGTAAATGCTTATATAACTTCTATTGAAGACTTTATCAGTCAAGTAAATAACGATGAAAGTAAAGAAGTATTAACTAATGCAATTGATTCAATAGGCGCAGAAAACTTATCTGTACCTAACAGTAAAATCATTGCTAAAGTATGGGATAGATTAAATATTCATCCAACAAAAGCTAGTGAATGCGAAGATGATATTGCTAACTTTCTAAAACTATTTGATGTAAAAGATATAACAAATTGTGTTATTAAATAAAGAGAATGCCTGAGTTAAAAAACTTGGGCATTTTTATATTTTTGTCGTATAAAAAATAAATTTACTTTGTTATAATGGTGACAGAAAGGTTCTTTGTGAAAAAACAATATTTTATATCAATCGTTATTTTTTTAACACTCTGGCAGATTAGTGCTTTATTTATTAACAACGATATTTTAGTACCTACACTACAGGAGATCTTTCAATCATTAGTATGTATACTAGGTTCTTCTAAAACGTATATATATATTTCGATTACTTGTCTAAGAGTCTTAAAGGGTTTTTTTATATCATTATTTACAGCATTAGTCATCAGTTCGCTTGGTTATATATTTGAAGATATAAAGAAATGGCTGCAACCTCTTATGATGTTAATCAAAACAATACCAAATATCAGCTATATTATTTTAGCGATTATCTGGTTAGGTTCTGAAGGCAGTGTTTCTGTAGTTACATTTATGATTATATTTCCAATTTTCTTACAGAGCTTTGATTCAAAACTTGCTGAACAAAAAAGAAAATTGAGTGATGTCACAAAAATATACAGTTCCAGTTTTAGTGAATTATTAAAAGTTGTTATTCTACCAGAATTATATATAGAAATACTTGAAACAAGTAAAACATCAATTTCGATGGGACTCAAAGTAGCAGTTATGGCAGAAATTATAGCTGCTGTTAGAAAAGGGATAGGA
>CAJJTI010000170.1 GCA_905194705.1 uncultured Solobacterium sp.
TATTTACCTATGTCACTTTTTAAATCTCGCAACCATCTTTTATTTAAAGGATTCTTCATACAGCTACCATTCCAATCTTTCGGCCTCAATCTTTTGATTGTTATAAGTATCTTTTGTAATCATTCCATCCTTTAATAAAACAACATGGTCAGCCATATTCTGTATAGCTTCATTATGTGTAACCATCAATACTGTACTTCCATATTTGTGGTTTACCGTTTCGATTAATTTTAAGATTTCTTTACTGGTTGAATAATCCAAAGCTCCTGTAGGCTCATCACACAGCAAAATATCTGGTTTTTTTACTACTGCTCTACCAATAGCTGTACGTTGTTGTTGGCCACCAGACAATTCACTAGGTAATTTATCGGCATGTTTTGTTAAACCTAAAGTCTCAATTAATTCATCTATCTCTAGAGGATCTTTAGATAAATATGCTCCAACCTCTATGTTTTCTCTTACTGTTAAATTTGGCACCAGATTATACATTTGAAAAATATAACCAAGATGATCACGACGATACATTGTAAGTTGCTTATCTTTCATCTTACCAATTTTATGATCTGCAATACTAATTTCACCTGAATCAAAGTTATCTATACCACCAATAATATTTAATAATGTTGATTTGCCACTTCCACTAGGTCCAAGTAAAACACAAATCTCACCTTTTTTTACATTAAGATTTATTCCTTTTAATACTTCCAGCTTATTTTCTTTTTCTCCATAACTTTTGTGCAAATCATGTATCGTCAAAAACATAATATCCCCCATAAGAGTTAGTTCAAGCTAACTGCTTTAGAAAAAGATATCACTCCGTAAAGACAGTTGCAAGAAAAAGTTAGTTATTTATAACACTATTATCTCTTTCTTACGTAAATAAATGATCCAACCGCCGATAACAAGAAAATAACAGCCGCTAATATAAATGGATATGTAGGGTTTAAATCATATACAAATCCTGCAATTAAGCCACCAAAAATCATGCCTAATGATTTCATGGAATTACTGTACCCTACTACAATTCCTCTACTTTCTTTAGAACAATTTTGAACTGACAAGTTTTGTATAATTGGTAAATATATAGAGTTTGCCGCAAAATAAATAACCGCAATTACTAATACTGCACTAATATTTTCAATTTTGACAAATGCTACTAATAACATAAAGCAAATAGAGAATATCACTATTAGACTCTTGCCTAAATCATAATGTTGTTGAATCTTGATAGCGATTGTCATATTTACGATTAAGCATGCAATACCGGTAGCAGCTTTAATATACCCATTATGTGAAGGTTTAAAATTAAAGATATCTTTGATGTAATAGTTAAAAGTTTGATCATACGCTGTTGAAGCAAGGCTAGCCACAAACGTTACAACTAATAAAATAACTAAAGCACTTGTTAAATACCCTTTACCATTAAACAAGAATTGAAATGGATTGATTTCTTTAAAAATAATCTTTTCTTTTTTCATTTCTTTACTGTCTATTGATAAGACATAAGTTAATAAAGCAGCACAAACTAAACTGAATAACTGTAAATAAAAAGCATAATAAATTGACTTATCCCCAATTACACCACCAATTAAATAACCAAAAGTGGCAAATACTGTTTGTATCATTGTATAGATTGTTAGATTTTTCCCTTGTGTATGTTCACTAGAAATACGAATGATATATGTTAAAGCAGATACGGTATATAAACTGATAGATGCGCCACCAAATAATCTTGCAACAGTAATCATCACTTCTGTTTTAGACAACATAAACATAAGCTGTCCCAAAGCATATAAAAGTAATCCTGCTGTCATTTCTTTTCTTTCACCAATACTTTTGGTTAGTTTTCCAACAAGAGGTGAAAATATAAATTGTCCTGTAGCCATAGCCGCAAAAGCAACCCCAAACATATAATTTCCCAAATTTAAATTTTTAATAAATGTTGGTGTAACTGGATGAGCTAGATTCATTGATATATTTATAAGCATTGATATTAGCAAGAAAATTTGTAATGATTTATCTTTCTTTAACATAATTTATACCCTTTTATTTATGTGTTCTATTATATTCTTATAATCCTTGATTCCTTTATTTTTCATGGTTTCTTTAGACACTTTTCATTACCGAAAAGGAATGGTCATAACCATTCCTCAAGTTTTATTCTTTTTCAAGCATGATATTTAAAATGATTTTATCTGTTTCTTTCATTCCTTCTTTTCCTAAGACACCAATCGCATCAATAGTACTTTCACAAGATCCTTTTAAAATACCCGTATTTGCATCATACGTTTTTCCTCGTAATGCTAATTTACTAGCTAGAAATGCTGATTGAAGTGAAGTATGAATTTTTAATGCACATGTTGTTTTAGCACCATCGCATACAATACCTGAAATATTCGCGAAAGTATTACGTATTGTATTACCAATTTGTTCTAGTGTACCACCCTTCAAATAAGTTAGTGTTACTCCAACAGAAGTAGCCGCACATACCGCGCCACAAAAAGCTGATAATCTACCAATACCTGTTTTTTCATGAATTGTACATAAATTTGAGAATACTAAAGCACGATATAATGTTTCTTCATCAAGATGCTTTTCACGGCAATATACAATAATCGGAACAGAAGTTGTAATTCCCTGGTTTCCACTACCACTGTTTGTTACTACAGGTAGTGGACAGCCATCCATTCTCGCCTCACTTGCAGCAGCCGCTCTTGCGGACATTAGCATTTCAAGGCTGTCATTATCTGTTGTTAGTACGTGACCAATATCAATACCATATTTACCTGTTAATCCTTCATCAGAAATAGCCATATTACATTCAATTTGTCTAGCAATAAGACTTCTTACATCATCCAGATTGCATGTATTAGCGAAATCAAGTATTTTTTCAAGTGTTAAACAAGAACGATCCGTATATCTTTCTACGATACTCGCTTCTTTAGATTCTAAATCAACGGGTTTATCATCCACTAATATTTTTTCAACGTGAGTATGTGTTTTTGTAATTTCAACACTGACATGATGATTTTCACCAAATACTTCAACAATAATATGTAAAGGAATAGTAGATTCTAAAAATTTCACTTCACACAGATTATCATCTATTGCCCTTTTAATATTTATACGATCTTCATCATTTATTTTTGAAATCACTTCAAGTTTAAGACTTGGATCTCCTGCCACAATTCCAGCCACAACAGCTGCTTCAATACCTACTAATCCACCTGTATTAGGTACTCTTACGCATTTAACATTTTTAATAATATTTCCCGAGCAATTAGCTACAGCATGAATGACTGGTTCTTTCAAAAACTCTCTAGCTAAAGCCCCAGCATATGAAAGAGCGATGGGCTCCGTACACCCCATAGCTGGTACAAGTTCTTCTTCTAAAATTGCAACATATTTTTCATAATCTTCTTTTGTAATCATAATTTCACTCACGTTTCTTATGTTTTTATAACATGTATTTACTTTCTTTAAATTTTACAACATGAATAAACCGTGTACAATATCAGGCTTCACCATTACAAGATAGTGTTCACACCTGTAATACTTGCGTATAATTAACATTAGTTTTGAGGTGAAGTGTGAAAAATAAATAGATAAAAAACAGCATGACAAAAAGAAGTGAATGATCA
>CAJJTI010000171.1 GCA_905194705.1 uncultured Solobacterium sp.
ATTTCTAGTAAATGAAATGATTAATTCTATTAGAAAAGAGTTAAGTCAAACATTCGATGATATTAAGAAACTGAGATACAATCATCTTTTAAAAATACTTTATAATACGGATGGCAATAATTTAATATCTAATGCATATTCGTATGGAATCGAAAACTATTACTATGTTTTTGAAACTATGGTGGATAAGTTATTTGATGGCGTTAGGAAAGATGAAAAGAAAAAGTATAATCCAAATGGTTATTGGCATTTGAATAATCAAAAAGCATTTTCTTCTTCGCAATTAAGACCAGATACAATTCTAAAAAGAAATGGTAGAACCTATATTTTAGATGCAAAAATGTATCAATATGGCTGCACTCACAAAGAATCTGATTTGCCAGAAACGCAATCATTGCAAAAGCAAATTACATATGCTGATTTTGTTCATAACACTCTTAAAGATGAATACGTAAGAAATGCTTTTATTCTTCCGTACAATAAAGAACTCGAAATATTTAAAAATGATCAAAATATAATACGATGCATTAATGATGATTTAGTTTATTTTGGCTTTGCAGATGTTGATTGGCGTACAGATAAAGAGGATTATGATTATATTCATACATTTGGAATTGATTTTAATTTTTTACTAAGAAATTACAACTCTGCTGAAGCGGATAAAATAGACAATATGAAATGACCTCCCAATAACTTGTAGCAGCGAGGATCATCCGAGATATACTTGTTATTGGTAATAAAAACAAGAGTATTAGGAAGTTGCCTTAATACAAGAAAGGAAGGCCGTTATCATGATAACATGTTTTATCGGAATTGATGCACATACTACAAATTACACACTCTCTACTGCTATAGATGCAGAAGACAAGCCATTCAACACCTGCAAGTATGCTCCAAAGCTTACTTATATCTTGAAATATGCTAATGCATTATGCAAGAAATACAATCTTAAAAAGGAAGATATTCTTCTTGGCTACGAAGCAGGATGTCTCGGTTTCAAGCTGCAGCGTGATCTGAACGAAAATGGATTCAACTGTGTCGTTATGGCTCCAAGTACCATTCCTGGTACTGCCATAAATCGCAGAAAGAAAACAAAGAACGATATTCGTGATGCTGAAGCAATTGCCAAAGCTTTACGCAATGATGATTACAGTTCTGTAGCTACACCTGACGAAGAAGATGAAGCTATTCGTGAATTTATTCGTGCACGTGAAGATGTTCGTATGGAACTGAAGCGCTGTAAGCAGCACATCATGGCTTTCTGTAACCGCCATGGTCAGCACTACGAAGAAACTGGATGGACTCAGAAACACATGAAGTGGTTGAATAATCTTGCTTTCTCACAGCCTGTTCTGAAAGAAACATTGAACAGTTTACTTTTAGAATATGAATATCTTACTGAGAAGCTTGAAGAAAAAGACAGACGCATCGAAGAATTTGCACAGATGGATAAATACAGAGAATCTGTACATAAACTTACATGTTTTAAAGGTATTAAAACACTCACTGCTTTAGCTGTCATTGTAGAGATTGGAGATTTCGCAAGATTCATGAAAGCCAAGAATTTTGTTGCCTATCTGGGATTGTCTGTTGGTGAGCAGAGTAGTGGTAACGATCATAACCAGACTGGCATTACCAAACAGGGGAACAGATTTATCCGCAAATTACTGACAGAAGCAGCACAGTGCTTTTCAAGAGCTACATCAAAAAAGAGTAAAGGTTGAAGAAGAGGCAAGAAGGTAATGTCGAAGAAGTCATTGCCTATGCAGATAAAGCCAATGAACGCTTAAGAAAGAGATATCACCATCTTGTTATTCACAATATGAAGAGTCCAAATAAGGCCAAGTGTGCGATAACAAGAGAGCTTGCATGCTTTATATGGGGAATGATGACGGATAATATCCATACTGTTCTTGTGTGATAGAAGTGATGTCTGTTGTCCATTCCGCTATTCCACGATCCGCTTGACAGCCGGGTTCCATCTCCCTGCACCCTCAAAAAACCGTGTCTCCAAAAAAATAAAGTCCTTTGGCAACACGGTTAACAAGTGTAGCAGGAAGATTTCCAGCTATAAAGCGGCTTTCGCGGCATATGCTCATTCACAAGCTAAATGTGAGAAAGATAAGGTGATAAAAGAAAGTCTGGTTTAATCAATGAAAAAGATAATCAATAGAATGAAGAGATCAAGGAGATAAGGAAGGAGTGACCGGACAATACGGACGGTTCAGCTATCTGCGAATCAACTATGATGGCACAGCTTCTTTATGTGATCCAAGAAAATAGAGTACAGAGCTGGCGGCGAAACCATTGACCTGGTGGGGTGGAAATTCATTTCCTGATACACGAATAACAGAGTGGCCAACTACCGAGAACTGTTACAATTCGGAACTCTTTCCTTATCTTCTTCGATAAATGACATTCAAAAAGTTATCTTTTGCTTGACAAAGGTCATTTCATAACAGTTGAACTGTGTGATATTATTGAAAGTGAAGTTGAAGAACTTAAAAATAATCGAAATGTGTGTTATCAGTGAAATAATAATTGATGAATAGCATATTAAATGATATTTATACAAGAGTACGTTCTTCAGCGTAAGTGTGTACTCTTTATTTATATGAGTGAATTAATTGTCTATGACTGAAGGATGGATTTAGTATGAAAGTATGGAATTTTCCCAATGCAAATGGATTAGGAATACAAGGAATATCAAATGGTGGTGTTGAAACTTTTAAAGGAGAAATAATTGAATCACTGACTAGAGAAATATGTCAAAACTCTTTAGATGCCTGTAATGGGAAAAAGCCAGTAAAAATTATTTTTAAACAATCGATAATAGAAAAAGAATTCTTTCCTGGCTTTGACGAAATAAAGAATTACATGTATGCTGCCAAGCTCTATTGGCAAGAAAGAAACGACAAAAAGTCAGTAGAATTCTTTTCAAATGCATGTAAAATCTTAGAATCCAACCGCATTTCTGTTCTGCAGGTGAGTGATTATAATACAACTGGTTTAACAGGCTGTGATGATCCAAAAGAAAACTCTGCTTGGTTTAGTATGGTTACTTCAGAAGGTGTTTCCAATAAATCTGGGTCTGATGGTGGAAGTTATGGTATTGGCAAATCTTCAATTTACGCAGCTTCATCACTTCGAACAGTATTTTTTAATACATATGATATGGATGGAAAATCAGCTGCAGAAGGTGTATCTAAATTAACTAGATTTGAATTAAATGGTGATAAGAAATTTGGATTAGGTTATTATGGAGAATTAGATTCTAAAGGATTAACAAAAAGCTGTGAGTCTATTGATGAATTGGATGAGTTGAGTTTCCGAAATGAATACGGAACAGACATATTTATTATGGGATTTAATAAGTATTCTAATTGGAAAGAAACAATAATTATTTCTTTGTTAGAAAACTTTTTGCTTGCTATCTATAATTCTGAACTTGAGGTGACGGTTCAAGATTGTGTTGTAAATAATGAAACATTAGAAATGCTTCTTGAAAAATATAAAGAAAAGTTAGAATGCTTAAAAGATGGAAACGTATTTACTGATAGTATAATCGAGTCATTTAAATATGGTTCACTAGATAAATGGAAAAAAGAATTAAGACATAGAATAATCCATG
>CAJJTI010000172.1 GCA_905194705.1 uncultured Solobacterium sp.
CTGCTATGTTAGCTCAAATTTGTACAAATCACAAAGTAACAGTAGAAATTGAGTGTAATGGTGAAATAGCTTCTGGCAATAATGTATTACAGATTTTAGATTTACATGCATCTATTGGTTCTTGCCTCCATTTCAGTGTTGATGGTGTTGAAGAAGATGCGTGCATAAATGAAATAGAAAAAGTATTAAAAGAGATTGATGTAAAAGACAAGAAGACAGGTGTACTTCATGTAGCCTTCTTTGGTACTAAGGATTACGACCGTTTGTTTTTCTCGGAATTATCTAAAGACAAAGGTGAAGGAACATATAACGTAGATATTACATACTTCAACAGCAGATTAACTAATGAAACAGTGCATTTAGCAGAAGGGTACGAAGCAATTTGTATCTTTGTTAATGATGATGCAAGTAGAAATGTAATTGAAGCATTAGCTAAAGGTGGGGTAAAACTAATTCTATTAAGATGCGCCGGTTTCAACAATGTTGATTTAGATGCCTGCAAAGAGTATGGTATTACGGTTTTAAGAGTACCAGCTTATTCCCCTTATGCAGTAGCAGAACACGCAATGGCAATTATTCAAACAGCAAATAGAAGAATTAATCGTGCCTATAACAAAGTAAAAGATAATAACTTCTCACTAAACGGTCTCTTAGGTTTAGATTTGCATAATAAAGTAGCTGGTATTATGGGGACTGGACGTATTGGTCAGATTATGGCTCAAATTTGTAAAGGTTATGGTATGACGGTACTTGGATGGGATGCTTATCCAAATAAGAAACTGGAAGAAGATGGATTACTCACTTATGTATCGAAAGAAGAATTATTAAAGAAAGCAGATTTAATCAGTCTTCATGCACCACTTATTATGGGAGAAGGTGGAACATTTCATTTGATTGATGATGAAGCGATAAATCTCATGAAAGATGGGGTAATGCTCGTTAATACTTCTCGTGGTGGTTTAATTGACGTAGATGCATTAATTAGAGGTCTACGTGCAAATAAATTCCATGCTGTAGCGTTAGATGTATATGAAGGTGAAGATACTAATGTATATACAGATCACTCAGATGATATGATGCAAAATTCTGTGGTAGCTCGTTTAGTAACTTTCCCTAACTTGGTATTAACTTCTCATCAGGCTTTCTTTACTAGAGAAGCATTACAGGCTATTGCTGCAGTAACGATGGAAAATGCCAGAAACTATAATGAAGGCTTTCCTTATGGACAGGCAGAAGTAAAATAATTATTTAATACGTTTTATTTTAACCAATATCAAATAAATAACAGTCATAAGGGAAAGCATACAACATACTTTTCTAAGTAATGTTGGTTTATATTTTAAGATATATATTCCACTTTCTTGTGGTGTAAAAGCGATTAGACCTTTAAACCGTTGAACAGGTACTTCTGTATCACCAAAATAGATATGATAACCCTTATAGATTGTTACTGGTAAAACTAGCTCTTTATTTAGGAAGGAATCATCAACAGTAAATGTTAAAGTGCTTCCTTCTTTTTGATAGCTAATATTAGTTTCTTCTAAAGAAGCAGTCTTAATTGTTGGTGTATAATCTCTAAAATCAATTGAATCTAATGGTAAATAATCTCCACCAGCAAGTTCGACACGCATATATGTAGCTGAGTAATAAGGATTACATAATTTTCCTTGTGTAATATCTTGATAAGTATTCTCGCTTGTAATGCCAAAGGTTCTACTATATACAGGATATAAATGATAAATACCTTCAATGATGAAAAAGAATATGCATAATAAAGTAATCATCATTCTTTTCTGTTTTGCTAAACACAAAATAGCAGAGGAGGCAGGTATGGACAATAATACCATCGCTAATAGTTCTAAGCGCCAAGGAAATTGTATGATTCTAACAAAAAATAAATATTTCCAGGGGATTAAATGACTTGGTAATAACAAGAAGATATAACCCAAGATACATGAATGTAGAATGAATTTATTTTTCTTCTGTTTACATAAATATAATACAGGAACTAGTGTTAAGAAATAACCAACATTTACTAGCATAGCTCTTTCAGCTGATTGACTGTTTTCACCATAACCAAATATTGTTTTATTTGCAAAGTATTTCCAGAATGGCATTGTATATGATTCTAAAGAGCTGTATGAACCATAATAATGTAAATAAAGTTCTTGATATGATGTTTGTTCCAACATTGGTAAGGTAAACCATATTGTTAATAAAAATGCTGTTATACACCCCTTAAATAAACTGCATAAAATACTTTTTTTGATTACTCTTATTCTAATTAAACAAAAACATATAAATAGAACAAATCCTAATAAGAAACTAAGATTATGAGAAAGAATTAATCCGGAAAAAGCAATTGTTAATAAATACCATTTAGATGTTTGAAAATAATATAGAATTTCATATATTGCACTAAGAAGTAAAGGTAAAAATATCATTGCGGCTACTTCGCCAAGTGCACCACGAACATATACATCCGTAATATGATAATTGCTGAATATATAGGCGAATGTACCTATTAGAACAACTTTATTATTTTTAGTTGTTCGATATAGTAAATCTGCCATCGTAAAAGCAGAAAAAAATGTAAAGATAAAAATAATGAGTTTATAGCTGTTAGCTAATGATAATCCCATTAAATAAAATAAAGCAGGAATAATCATAAAGAAGTCACAATAAAATAGTGGACTTGCATAACCAAAACCATTGTTTTTGTTAGGATAAATACAAGGAAATAGATTACCTTCTCTAATAGAATCAGCTAAACCTGTAATGCGTGATAAATGAAAGAAGGTATCATGCTCAATACCCAGGAAATCTTTTGTTAAATAGGGAATATTAAAAGCAGTTGCTAAAACTAAAGCTAATAAAAGTTTAAAAATAACAGGATGTTTTCTTATCCAAAGTACCATGATCCAAACCACTCTAACATATGTATATAAGATAATGATGTACCATGCCCTGCAATAACCGGCAAGAATAATATAAATACAAATACAGATAGTGCAACAAATATCTTGATATATTTTGCGTATTTCTTGTTAGCAGAAACTAGTTTACTAGCCATATATACGATTGTTAATAACATAAAGAAACTTGTAGGGTAATAGTGATAAGCAAAGACACATCTTTGAACAAGTGATACCCATGGTAGTAAAGCAGATAAATAACCAACAGAAATAATGAAGGCAACTTTAGATTTCTTTTTGAAAGCTGCATAGAATGTATATAGCGTTGCAAAAAAACCAACCCAGGTAATTACAGGATTTGTAAAACAGGAAATAGTATGCGTTAAACCATTTGCATCTGTACCAAAGTAATACCAGATTGGACGAATATCGAAAAGCCATTGCCACCAGGTACTTTGATATGGATGAGTTGCATTTAAATTTACATGATAATGATACATATATTGGATTTGCTTGACTACATTAGAAATACTGTATCCATCACGCCATACTTTAGTAGGTATATAGGAAACAAAATAAATAATCACCGGAATAAAGATAAAGACAATAAAACACCATAAAATTGTGCGTATTGCTTCTGCTTTATAAGATGGTATATCTAA
>CAJJTI010000173.1 GCA_905194705.1 uncultured Solobacterium sp.
GACATTTTCAAACTTTTTCATAAATTACTATTGATTTTTATATAGTTAGCTCTCTATTCTTTTCTAGTTTAAAAAAGAGAACTATAAGCGTAAATGGAATAAAATGGCTATTAATAGCACAATCTTGGTTTAATAAAACAGATGAATTGTATGAAAAAATCAGTTATTTTTCCGAATATATAGCACAAAGAAAATATCGATATTTTTATACAAAAAAAGAATATTAGTATTTTAATTATGGAGAAAAGATATAATTAAAATAATTGAGGGAAAAGATGAAGCTTCGTAATTTAATTTATTTTATTGAAATAGAAAAATGTGGAAATATGTCTAAAGCAGCTGAAAAACTATATGTTTCTCAACCGGCATTAAGTAAAGGAATGAATGAGCTTGAAAAAGAACTGGGATGTCAGTTGTTTATTAGAAAAGCAAGTAATATTGTTTTAACAGAAGAAGGTAAACGGTGCTTGGAATATAGTAAAAAGATTATTTCATTATGTAATGAACTGCCAGAATATATTAAACAAAAAGAAACAAAGTCTTTAAAAGTTGGATATATAATTGTTGGATATTTGGAATATTTGCTAAATATAATTAATGATAAAGATGAATTAAAAGATATTTCTATTATTCCAATATATGGGACAACAAATGAAATAGTAAAGAAGTTAGAAGATAATGAGCTAGATCTAGCAATTCTACCTTGTTTAGAGATAGAAAAAACAAAAAATATTAGGCATCAAATTATTAATAAAAACAAATTACATGCATTAGTGAATAAAAATCATCCGCTTTTTTCAAAAGATTATATAACTATAGATGATTTAAGAAAAAATAAGATTATTATCTGGTCTAAAAAAAATCATCATCGGTTTTATAAATCATATTTGAAATTATTACTAAAGAATGGAATAGATGAAAATAATATTATTCCTGAAGCTAATGTAATGGGAGATATGATTGCATTAATGAATATAAATCATGCAATAGGATTAGCTGGACCAATTACTTCATCTTTGCCACAGAAAGAATATAGAACAATACCAATAGTAGATTTAGATGAAGAACTATTAACATGCATTGAATGGAATGAAAATAACGATAATTCTGCAATATATAAATTATTAAGAGAATTATAACTGAAAGTTATAGTTCTTTTGCCTACTATTACTAAACGGAAATTATGTGAAATAACTATCATGATAATATTTTATCTATTCGGAGGAGAAAATGAAAAAAATAACAAATGTGATTTTCGCTAGTTTACTAGCAATGTCAATGGTTGGTTGTTCTTCTTCAAAAGCAACACAAACAGTTATCACTAAATCAGCTAAAGGATTTGGTGGAGACGTTTCTGTTACTGTAACTTTTGAAGGTGACAAAATTGTTGACGTAAAAGCAGAAGGAAAAGATGAAACCGAAGCAATTGGTGGAAAGGCTTTAGAGAGTTTACCTGGGGAAATTGTTAAGGCAAATTCAGCAGATGTAGATGTCATGTCTGGTGCAACATTTACAAGTAATGCAATTATTACTGCAACAAAAGCAGCAATTGCTGAAGCTAAAGGAGAAAGTGCTACTGGTGTTAGCTATACAGCTGGTACATATACTGGTAGTGCATACGGTAACACAAGTACGATTACAGTTGATGTAACAGTAAGTGATTCGGCTATTGAAAAAATAGAACTTGTTTCACAAAATGAAACACCTATTTTATTCGATGCTGCATGGGATACTGTTACTTCTGAAATTGTAGATGAACAAAGTTTAGCAGTAGATACAGTTTCTGGAGCATCTACTTCATCAAATGGTATTATCGCAGCTGTGGATAATGCATTAACTAACGCAGGTGTAGATACTTCTTCTTTAAAAATAGCTAAAGAAAAAGAACCAGTACAACCACAAGAAATTACTAAAGAAGCAGATGTTGTCGTTGTTGGTGGCGGTGGTGCAGGACTTGTTGCGGCTATTTCTGCTGCAGAAAAAGGCTCTACTGTATTAGTTGTAGAAAAAGCACCATTCTTAGGTGGAAACTTAAGTGTATTTGGTGGTATTTATAATACACCAGATGAAAAGTTACAATCAGTTGTAGAAATGAGTGATTCTGTAAAGAAGAATTTGGAAGATACAATTAATGCTGAACCTGTTTCAGAAGAACATAAAGAATTAATGGATGAAGTTAAAGCAGAATATGAAGAATGGAAAGCAAATGGATCTGTAGGATTATTTGATTCACCAGAATGGTTTGCACTTCAAACATGGAATTCTGGAGATAAAGTAGCTAACTTAACACTTGTTCGTGAAATGTGTGAAAACGCATATGACGGTTATGAATGGTTAGTTAATTTAGGTGTTGAATTTGCAGATAAAGTTACACAAGGTGCAGGTTCTTTATACCAAAGAACACATGGAGCAATTAAACCTAATGGTTCAGGATTTATTAATGCTTATACAGATGCTTTAGCAAAATATGATAATGTAGAAATTATTACAGAAACAGAAGCTAAACACTTTATTATGGATGGCAACAAATGTGTAGGAATTGAAGCTGAAGATACAGATGGCAATACTTATACAATTCATGCAAATAATGGCGTAGTACTTGCTACTGGTGGTTTTGCAGGAAATGTAGAATTGCGTCAAAAATATTGTGAAGGTGAAAAATGGAAAGATTTAGGACCTTCTGTTATGACAACAAATTTAAAGGCTATTACTGGTGATGGTATTATTATGGCTGAAGAAATTGGTGCTGATTTTGTCGACATGGATCAATTGCAACTTCTTCATTTAGGTAATCCTTTCACTGGTTCTACAAAAGGTGTTATTCCTTATAAAGGACGTAATTCTGATGAAGTTATATTTGTAAATGCTGAAGGTAATAGATTTGTCAGAGAAGATGGTAGACGTGATGTAATGTGTAATGCAATTACTCAACAAACTGGTGGATACTACTGGATGATTCATGATTCTCAAAATATCGATCCATATGCAGATAGTGTAGAAGAATATATCAAGGGTGGTTATTTATATCGAGCAGATACATTAGAAGAATTAGCTGATATGATTGGTGTTCCTGCTGATGCACTAGTTGAGACAGTAAATAAATACAATTCTTATGTAGATAATGGCGAAGACCCAGAAACAGGAAGAACATTACTTGTTTCAAAGATTACTGATGGACCATTCTTTGCAGCAAAACGTGTACCAAGTGCGCATCATACAATGGGTGGTGTTCATATTGATACCGAAACACATGTGCTAGATAAAGAACAAAATATTATTGAAGGTTTATATGCTGCAGGAGAAGTAACAGGTGGTATTCACGGTGGTAATCGTGTTGGCGGTAACGCAGTTGATGATACTGTAGTATTTGGAAGAATTGCAGGCGCTAATGCGGCTGATAACAAATAAGATTTACTAATTTTAAATGTTTATAAAAAGCAGGCAAAATTGTCTGCTTTTTTAGCAGTTTAGCTTAACTTTCAACTTGAACGCAACATTTCAAGTAAATGCAACACAA
>CAJJTI010000174.1 GCA_905194705.1 uncultured Solobacterium sp.
AAAAAAACTGAATATTTTAAAAAGAAATAAAAGACCAGGAGTAAAAAAGCCATTTTATAAGAAATGGTGGTTTTATATCATTTTATTACTTGTTATTTCAAATATGATGAGAGCAATTACTAGTGGAAATAAGAAAACTGAAACAAAAGATTATGAAGAAATAGCGTGGGATACAGTAGTATTACGTAATAATCTTCCTAACCCTCCAACAAAGGCTGGAACATTATATATCAATACAGATGAACAATTATGGTTATATTTAAATGAGGTTACTGAAGATAAATACTATAATTATTTAGATGAGTGTATAAGTAAAGGTTTTACTATTGATCAAGAAAAAATAATGGATTCTTTTAACGCTTATAATTCGGAAGGATACTTTTTAAATTTATCGTATTACGACAATGAGATTCGACTTGATTTAAAAGCACCAATGAAATTAAGTGATATTAGCTGGCCAATAAGTAAACTTGGAAGTTTATTGCCTGTACCTAAATCACTAATAGGCAAATTTGAATATGAACAAGAAGATGGATTCTATGTTTATATAGGGAAAACAAGTAAAGAAGACTATGACCAATATGTTAGAGACTGTTCTGCTAATGGATTTACAGTAAATTACTATAAAGAAGAAAAGTATTATACAGCAGAAAATCCAGAAGGATGTTCTCTTGTATTAGAATATGTTGGTAATAATATAATGTCGATTAGCATTGAATCACCAAAAGAAAAACAAGATGCAAATGAACAGTTAGAAACAGCAGAACCGATAGTTAATAATGAAAGTGGTGAATCAGTAGAACAAGTTGATGAAAATGGCTTAAGAATAGAGTTTAAAGAAGCGATGGACAGCTATGAAGCATTTATTGATAAATATGTTGAGTTTATGGAAACATATGACGAAAATGATGCAAGTATGATGATGAAATATTTAGAATTTGTAGATTCATATTACGATATGACAGCTAAATTTGATGCTTGGGAAAGTGAAGATTTAAATGATGCTGAACTATCTTATTATATTGATGTTCAAGCAAGAACAAATAAAAAATTAATTAATATTTCAATTGCTGAATAATGAAAAAACTGCCAATAGTGTACTACACTACGGCAGTTTTATATATTTATTTAGCAGTAAGCTCGCCTCTTAGGTTTACTTCCATAGATGCTTTAATTTCTTCTTTACTTAAATCTTGACTGAATAAATAGTAAAGTTTAGCAACCGCTGCTTCAGTAGTCATATCATAGCCACTGATAGCTCCTGCTTTTTTAAGTGTGTTACTTGTTTCGTATGTACCTAAACTTACAGTACCATGAGGGCATTGTGAACATACTGTTACGATACTTCCATGTTGGAATGCTTTTTCGATGATAGGTAATAATTTTCCAGAGTTATTAGGAATGTTACCACTGCCAAATGTTTCAAGTACGATTCCTTTTAGATTTTCAGATAAGATTGGCTCGAATAAATCAATTTGTATGCCAGGGAAAATTTTGATTACACCAATTGGAACATTTTTCATTTTTGTTAGCTTTAATGGTTTATTTGTTTTCTTGAGTAACAAATCTTCTTTGATATTTATCTCAATACCTGCTTCACCAAGAGTAGGATAGTTTGGGGAAGAAAAGGCAATTAAACCATCAGAAGAATATTTAATAGCACGATTTCCTCTTAATAATTTTCCCCCAAAATATAAACATACTTCACTGATTCTATCGTCGGACGCAATCATTAAAGAAGTAATCAAATTATCTCTCGCATCATTTCGTATTTCGCATAGTGGAATTTGTGAGCCGGTAAAGATAATCGGTTTAGAATTATTTTCTAACATAAAAGACAAAGCTGAAGCACTATAAGCCATAGTATCTGTTCCATGCAGGATAACAAAACCATCATATTGATCATAGTTTTCGTAAACTAGTTCAGCTATTTTATTCCATTCATTTAAAGAAATATTAGAAGAATCTAAAATAGGATGAAGAGAGATAATATCCCACTTGGGCATTTTGGGATTTTTTAGTTCATCGATCTTATTGACCATTTCTAAAAATGTGTTCATTTCTGGAGCGTAACCATTGTCGGTTTTACTCATTCCAATTGTTCCGCCAGTATATATAATGAGTATTTTTTTATTGTTTTGCATATGCTCCTTCTTCCTTGAATTTCTTTTCTTCATTATAGATGGCATTAATTCTGTTCACCATACCAGGATGATTATATTTTGTTATTTCTACCCACTTACAAGGATTAACATCAATCAGTTCATCATGACTTAATTCTTTAAATGTTTTAATTAGTGCTTCTCCATAACCTTCTTTTACAGCGTTAACATCAGCTTCATATTCATTTTTTCTACTGATATAGTTTGAAAATAAAGAAAATAAAAATAAGATAGGTGTCATAAAAGTTGATATAGCTGTTACGAGTAAATTATAGTTTGTTGTTGTAATACCAAATGATGCATTTACCCATGATACAAATTGAATGAGTAGTTGAGGATTATAAATACAATAAGTTAAGACACAGAATAAACATACTAGAAGTGAATAAGACAAGTATTCTAGTAATGTCTTCTTATGTTTTAAATGACCAACTTCATGAGCGATAACACCTAGTAATTCATCTTCAGCATTTTCTGTAATGAAATTATCCGCAATACTGATTTCTCGATAAAATAACAAATGTAATACAAAGGCATTTTTACTGATACTTTTCTTCGATTCGTTATAAATATAAATGTGGTATATCTTTTTCTTAACACCTTTAAGTAAGCCTGTGATTTTTTGACGTAATTCATTATCTTCCATTTCTGTAAAGGTATATGTTTTTCTCATAATAAGTAATGAAAGAAGGGTAATGAAAAATAAGGCAACTAATACAATACAAACGATAATTACGGCAATGAGTAATGCTTTGTATATGCTCATTGGATAGAAATTTGCCTTAGCAATAAAGTGTACTATAGCGATAAATAAGAAAGTTAAAAGAATACTTGCAATATACATAGGAAATTCTAATAAAAAATCTTTGTTAAATTCTTTTTTTGTTTTCTTGTTTTGATGATATTTTTCTTCAATCTTAAAAGTCTGCAGGTATTCATGTAGGTAATCTATTGGACAGCTAAATAATAGGACTAATACAGTTGAATAAAGTACAACTAAATATTCATTACCATGGCTAATTACATCAACCCATTTATAAAAACCAGCAAAAATAAGTCCGAATTCAAGGATTGTAGTTAGTATTAAAAATATATAAGACAACTTTCTTGTATCACTGGAATAATCTAAAAATGTTTGATAACGCTCAGGATCATATACATCACTAACACATTCTGGTAGCGGTAATTGACGCTGTTTATCAATCATACGGTGAAGAAAAAATGTATATATAAATTTAAATAATGTAAACAAAATAAAAATAACAATAAAGTTCATAATTTTCACCATTAAGGCGGCCTTTCTCCCGCCTTCACAAACCAGTAATG
>CAJJTI010000175.1 GCA_905194705.1 uncultured Solobacterium sp.
TTAGAGCATATGACACTAATCATGAATTACAACATTCCTGGACTGTATTTTCTTTAGGTGGTGGAAGTATTCAAATTAAAGAATATCATCTGGATTGGGATTCAGAAGTATATAAAGAAAACAGCTATAAAGAAATTTCAGAAGTATTATCTAGGAAAAATATTTCTCTACTTGATTATATTTATGCTTACGAACCTGATTTAAAAGAACATTTAAAGATGATTGTTCGAGCAGAGCTGGATTGTGTTGAAAAAGGTTTAAATACTGAAGGTTTATTACCTGGCAAGTTGAATCTTCTAAGAAGTGCCAAAGAATTATATGAATCCAGCCTTAATACATCTATCGTTGAAGAATCAAGAAGACTTAAAATGATGGCTTATGCTTATGCGGCCAGTGAAGAAAATGGAGCTGGTCATACCTGCGTTACTGCCCCAACTTTAGGAGCATGTGGTGTTATCGCTTCAATGGTCAACTATTATATACGCGATTGTCATTTTTCAATGGATAAAGTAAGTGATGCTTTAGCTGTTGGGGGTATATTTGGAAATTTAATTAAACAAAACGCTTCTATTTCTGGAGCTACAGCAGGGTGCCAGGCTGAAATAGGAGCTGCAGTATCTATGGCAAGTGCTTCAATTTGTTATTTAGAAAACCAGGATTTAAAAGCGATTGAATATGCTGCAGAAATAGGTATGGAACATAATCTTGGTTTAACATGTGATCCAGTTATGGGATATGTTCTTATTCCTTGTATTGAAAGAAATGCCATGGGTATATTAAGAAGCTATGATGCTGCCTTGTTATCCAAGCATATGTCTAATATCAAAGAACATTTAGTTTCTTTTGATATGGTTGTTAAAACGATGAAAGAAACAGGTTCACAAATTCCAATTACTTTAAAAGAGACTTCTCAGGGAGGTCTTGCAAAGGAATTTTTCAATGAATAATGAGCGTATTATTCATCCCTTGAAACCAGTTTATGATACTTCTTCTAAAGTTTTAATTTTAGGATCTTTTCCTTCTGTTAAATCAAGAGAAGAAGGCTTCTATTATGCAAATAAAACAAATCGTTTCTGGAAAATTCTTGAAGAAATATATGATGAAAAGATTGAAGATAAAGAATCTTTTGTTCATAAACATCATATTGCTTTATGGGATGTAATAGAAAGTTGCAAAATACATGGAAGTAGTGACAGCTCAATAACGGAAGTAAAAGTTAATGATATTTTTACTTTAATTCAAGATACACAAATTAAAGTCATATTTACAACTGGTCAAAAAGCCAGCACTATTTATGATAAATACATTTTAGATGTGCCTGTGCCTCATATACCTTTGCCAAGCTCGTCCAGTGCCAATGCTTCTATGAAGCTTCAGGATTTAATAAATAAATATTATGTTATAAAGGAATATACCGATGAAAAAGATTGAATTATTAGCACCATGTGGAAATATGGATTCACTAAAAGCTGCTGTAAGTGCGGGTTGTGATGCTGTTTATTTAGGCCTTACTACTTTTTCGGCACGAGCTTTTGCAGGTAATTTTACGCATGATGAATTCATAGAAGCTGTTAGCTATTGCCATATCCGCGATGTCAAAGTATATGTCACAATGAATACACTTTTATTTGAAACAGAAATCGATAATGCAATTAAAGAAATTCAGTTTTTATATGAGAATGACGTTGATGCGGTACTCATTCAAGATTTAGGTTTATTTCATATTTGTCGAACGATGTTTCCGAATCTTGAAGTTCACGCTTCTACACAAATGCATATTCATAATATTGACGGGGCCATGTTTTTGAAGAAATGTGGAGCAAGTCGTGTTGTTCTTGCAAGAGAAACACCATTATCTGTTGTAAAAGAAGTTACTTCTTTAGGGATTGAAACAGAAGTATTCTCTTATGGAGCAATTTGTATAAGCTACAGTGGTCAATGTTTAATGAGTGAATCAGTTAAACATAGATCAGGTAATAGAGGCATGTGTGCTCAACTTTGTCGTTTGAAATATTATGATGATTTTAAGGAAGATGGTGAATATTTATTAAGTCCTAAAGATTTGAATGTTATTAACGAAATACCAGAACTTATAGAAGCGGGTGTAGCAAGCCTTAAAATAGAAGGTCGAATGAAAAGACCAGAATATGTATATCTCGTAGTGAAAACTTTTAGAGAAGCTATTGATGCTTACTATGCTGGTAAGAAATACACAGTCAGTGAAAAAAGAAATAAAGATTTATTACTGATGTTCAACCGTGGTTTTTCTAAAGGTCATTTATTTAATGCTTCAGTAGAAGAAAGAATGAGTCATTATCGCCCTAATCATCTAGGGGTTACAATTGGTACCGTTTTAGATTACAAGCAGGGTAAAGTTCGTATTAAATTAACGGATACATTATATCAACATGATGGTTTAAGAATATTAAATGAATCGGTTGATACAGGTTTAACGGCTGTTAGAATTTATAAAAATGGCTTATTAGTAAATAAAGCAGATAAAGGAGATATTGTAGAACTTGACTGTAACAGTAAACCATATCCTAAAAAAGGGCAATTATTGCAGAAGACTTCTGATTCTTATTTAATTAGTTGTATTGATCAAGAAATAAATGAGTCAATACGAAGAGTAGATATTGAAGCTGAATATGAATTTATAGAAAATAAACCTGCTAGATTGATGGTAAAAGATCATGATGGTAATGAAGTTACTATAATCTCTAGTTTTATCGTACAAAAAGCTCAAAAAGCTCCATTAGATATAGAGCGTATTAAAGAACAGATACAAAAAGCAGGTGAAGAACCATATCGTATCTGTAACGTTTCAGGTAAAGCAGAGAATATCTTTTTACCAATTAAAATTATTAATGAGTTAAGAAGAAAAGCGTTAGTGGAACTATCAAACAAACGTAAAAAAAGACATACAGTTACTACACCGCTATCTTATGATTTTGTTTTACAAAAAAAAGAATGTCCTCAATATAGGATTCTCGTTGATGATATTAGAAATCATACAGTTACTGGTATTACTAAAGAAAAAGAAAGTATTAAACTAGCTAAATCATATCCAATTCATGAAAATAAATATGAGACACGAGAATTAAAAGATTTTATTGTTTCGGAAGCGGGTACATTGAATTTAAATTTAGAACACTGTATAGCAGGTATGAATTTAAATATTGCAAACAGCTATGCCTGTGCATTTGTTTTAGCACAAAAGGGAATAGATGCAGTTATATTATCCAGTGAATGCAATGATGACCAAATAGAATATTTAATCGACAATTTTACGAAGAGATATGGTTTTGTACCACCTCTATTTAAGCTCGTTTATGGTAAACGAATTGTGATGTATATCAAAAATGGTTTCAGTATAAATCAAAAAAAGATTTCTGAAATAGAAGATTTACATCATAATACTTTTGAAATTCAGAATTACAAAAATATTACAGAAGTA
>CAJJTI010000176.1 GCA_905194705.1 uncultured Solobacterium sp.
ATACTGGATAATGTAAAAGACGTGAGTAATGATGATGAAATGAAAGCATATCTTTCTAAAATAATAAGAAAAGAAGTTGGAGATCATAGTGGACTTATTTATGGAATTGGTCACGCTGTATATACAAAAAGTGATCCAAGAGCACAGATTCTTAAACAATATTCTAAAAATCTAGCATATGAAAAAGGTTTAGCAAGAGAATATACTTGTTTATGTCAAATTGAAAAGCTCGCTCCTGTTGTTTTTAAAGAATTAAAAGGCAGCACTAAAAATGTATGTGCCAATGTTGATTTATTCTCTGGTCTTGTCTATCGAATCCTTGGTATTTCTGAAGATTTATTTACCCCTATATTTGCTTTATCAAGAGTAGCAGGCTGGTGTTCACACCGCATGGAAGAAGTTGAATTTGCAAATCGTATCATTCGTCCAGCATATAAATATGTTGGAACAAGTAGAGAATATATTTCTTTAGAAAATCGCTAAAATTTTCTTTAAAAAAGCATTGAATCGTTTTACTGACTCAATGCCTTTTTTATTGATTAATCTATTGTATCTGTTCTTACTAGATTATATCCACCAACGTTGCATCCATTAGCTTCATAAATCTTGTTGCCCCATCTATCAAATACATTTCCACATTTATCTGTTGTAAATGGTCCACCATCATCCCATCCTTTAGTTTCTACAGATGTAGAAGTGTTGTTATCACCTTTACTCTTAGCAGATATTTCAAATTCAGAACTTGCCATTCCTTCTTTAGTAATAATCTTTAAAGTATGTTTTCCAACACTTAACCTAGAAACATATTCTGGTTTTAATGTTACTGTACCATCATCTTCAGCTTCATAGTTATTTGGATCTAGTAATTCATTATCTAGATATACATTAGTAGCTTTGACCATAGTTTTAAACTTCAAGCTAGTTTTAGAACCTTCATTTGTACTACCTTTTGGAGCTTCTACCATTTCTAATATATTTTGTTTAACTAATGCAAACTTAGAGAATTTATTGCTGGATACACTACCAGTACCATCTTCATTTTCTGTTACATCAAGTAAAGTATATGATGTCTTTCCATCAGATTCTTTATGTTCTCTTACAACTACATATGTTTCGTTTTCATTAGTTTCAGATAAATTAAATGTAAGATTTGAATCATAAGGTAATTCTGTAACTTCAGTATTCTTACTACTATCTTTTGTATATTTTTAGAAACATCAATAGAAATACTAGATCTACCACCTGCTTTACTAGCTAATTCATCAGCTTTTTTTTCATCTAATTTACTGATATCCGTCTCAATAGTAATTGTTTCTTTATCGCTATCTGATTCAGGCAATAAATTAAGGTCACTGTTCTCATTACCTCTTTCATAGTTTTCAGTTATAGCACCTGCCACGTTACCGGCAATACTAACACCAGTATCATTAGATTCTTTATCTTCAACTGTTACATTTTGCAAACCTGTAGCATAACCATCTAATTTTTTTAGTTCATCAGTACTATTTGTCTTACCAATAGCATCAGCCAAAATAATTGGTTCAAAAGACACCTTAAAATAAGTTTTAAACTCATTATCGCTAAGATAATAATTTTTAAGCATAAATCGTTGATAATAAGAACTATTTATGTCAAATTTTTTTGTGGTATCTTTACCAGTATTTTCTAATTTCATTAATTCATCTGCAGTAATATCCAATTTAATTTGCTTATTATTAAGTTTCTTAAATTTATACTTTGTATTATCAATAGTGTAATCTTCTAAGTCATTATCGCCTACCAAAACATCGCAGAACGTAATACTTATGTTATCTTTAATTGCATTCTCAATAAACGTTGTATCCTTTGATTGAATAACAATTCCATCAGCAATAATTTTGACAATAAGATCATCAGGATAAGATTTTTTTCCTTCAAAATTACTTAGGTTAATGGTATTAGCTGCTTGGATTGTTCCATAGTTATTATTAAAGAGTTTAACAGTAACAATGTATCCATAATTAGAATCATCTCCATGATTGTCTATCGTTAAATAATATAAACCATTAGATTCTGTAATTGTATACTTGTAAGATGAATTTAAAGAAATATCCTCTATCGCTGTTTCATTTTGATTATTTACTCCCTCAAGAGTAAATTTTTCTGTATCATCAAATAGCTCTCTATGATTTGAAATATATATTATTTTTTTGTTTTCATCATCCCACTTAACATCAAAAGTCCATCCATCTGGTAATTTGTCCGGAAAATTATATTCTAATTTTAACTTTTCATTAAAGTAAAAATCTTCAAATCCTAAAACGTGCATTTTGAGTGAATACTCGTAACCCCAGTTAAATCCAGTATTGCTGTTCTTTATAAAAGAATTAAAAGGGATTGTCAGTGCAATTGTTTTATCATTTTTTGTAATCTTTTTAAATAATTGTGGCATATTAGCACGATATGGTATATCAAATCCGTTTCCACCACTAATTCCTGATGTCCAATACCCAGTATTTAAAAACCCTTTTGGATCTACATTAGTATCATAGAATGTATCTAAATATGCAGAACAAGCTTCGCTTTCACTACAAGTTAATTTAAATCCATCTTCTTCAGTTAAAGAATAGGAAAGATCAGATGGAGCCTTCTTATTTATGTCATGATTTAGTGTTACTTTTCCACCTTCTCCATTACCTTTTAAATTCCATGTATTATTCTCTTGCCGTAAACTAACATCATATGATCCTTTTGGAATATATTTACCTCCACAGCTTAAAACACGGCTATCAAAAGTAAGTGTCTTATCACCATCATTTTTAATACCACCTTTTAACATAAATGCAACATTATTAGCACCACCAAAAAACTCTAAAAATAACATTGAATTTTGCGAAATAGAATCTAACGATTGCTCATCTCCAAATGTAATAACAAAACTATTGTCATCATTTATTTGAATTGTGCCTGCTCCAGCCGGTTTGCAAATTTGATATGAAAACCCGAATGAAAGTCCTTCAATTGTTTTAATTTCTAAATTACCCCATGGATTTTCATACTCTGTCTTTGGTTCAATTGTATATGAACCATCATTAACAATATTTAAATTGCCATTATTATTTGAAACATCAGAAACTGTATATATGATTTCACCTGAAACAGTATCTTTGTATACTTTTTTTAATGTATATTTTGTTCCAGTATACAGTTGAGCATTCCCACTTAGTGATAATATCGTTTGATTTCCTTTACTATCTTCAAGTATTACAAAACTCTTTTCCGTTGTTATCTTCAAAGAAGAATCTTTAATTGTTAATGTATATTCTCCAACAGGTATATTATCAAAATTTATTCCAACATAATTTTCAGAAGAATTTATTATAGCAAAAGATTTGATATCTACATTATTGCTATTCATTAAACTAATTTCAGACTCTGAAATAGCTTCTAAGTCTGAAATTAGTTTAAT
>CAJJTI010000177.1 GCA_905194705.1 uncultured Solobacterium sp.
TTATGATTGAATTTTTAACAAGCATATTCATATGTCTTGATATTGTTGGTTGCGATTTATTTGTTCTTTCAGCAATTTGTGGTATTGTCACATATTTGTTTTCTTTAATAATTTTAATAATTTCTTGATCAAGTTCATTTATCTTATCATTTATCTTATCATTTATCTTATCATTCAAGAAATTAACATTTCTTTCAAAAATAAAAGTAAAGCCAAATTCATCATTTTGATATCTATAACCAATATTATTTTGAGCACATAATGTAAATGTTCTATCAAATCCTGTACCAAATGCATCAATATATCCATATTTGTATAATACATTCGCAATAATTGGATTTCTAATTTTACTTCCAATATAGCCTGCCGCAAATTTAATAGGATCTATATTTTTTATAATTGAACCTGGATTGTATACTCTTATAGTAGATTTATAAACAATATATTGATTGTAATCCCCATTAACTGCTGCATACGAGCAATGTGCAAACGAATTAACAATTATTTCTCTAATTGCTCTAATTGGAATTTCTGGAATTTCTTCTCGTTGATATCCTTGGATTACTGATCTATAAGAAATATGGTTTTGAATATAAGAAGTCGCTTCTTGAATACATTCTATAATATTTCCTTTATATTCTTTTATTTCTCCAAATTCTGTACGATTGTCTGTCGGATAATTTGCTTCTTTGATTGTTAATGGTTTATTTTTACCAAACAAATATAGACCAGCATTGTTCAAATATCCATTTTCCGTCAGCAATTCCAACTTACTTAATGCTTCTGTAGCATTACGATAAACATAATTCAATCTACCTTTATCGTTAGCCGTCCTAATGCAGTCAAGCAATAAATCTTCATTTATATCATCTACTGTATAGCTTGTTTCTTTTCTTTCCCACTTCGAATAATCATTTTCTTTATTTTCAAAATAATGTTGAAGTTCTTGAGACTGCATTAAAATATCTGCATCATTAACGCGTACATAATATCTACCATATGAAGCATATGGTGTATCATTTCCTTCCGCAATAACTTTTATAATATCCTTTCCTTCACATGAAACAGGATTAATAGTCAATTTAATTGGTAAAGGTTTTAAATTATTATGTATTTCATGTGTAACATCTGCAATTGTTTTCTTTCCAATCATTAATCCTGTTACTCTTCCATCATCATTAATACCAAAATAAACTTCTCCATAGTTAGATTTATTAAGCATAGCTCCAAGTGATATAATTCCTTCCCTTAGTTGTGAAAGAGATTTTTTCAATTCAATTGTTTCACTTTCTTTAATCATCTGTTATACCTCTGCTTAATTTTATCTTATCATTTATCTTATCATTTTTTGAATAAATGATTAGATAAATGTAATTGTATAGACATTCAAATCATAATATTGTGCAAAAAAAGCTTTTAATATAATTTCTGCATTACTTTTAGCTTTTTCATAAATGCCATTACTTACGGCGTTATCTTCAGCTAATTTCTTCATATCTTTCAAAGCAATGTTGTTATCACTTAAAGTAATTCTCTTAAAGATACTTTCTTTTTCGTAATAAACCTCGAAAGAATCTGTTAATATTTCAGTGCTTAAAATTTTCGCTTCTGGAAGATAAATTAAAATTTCTTTATTTTCTTCATCATCCTTTATTTCATATTTAATATAACTAAAGTCATAGCCTGCTTTAATATCAAAATCATAGCTATAAATATACTGACTTTGCGTAAAAGGAATCTCCATTCCAAATAGTGATTGAGCTGTTTTTTCAGTATGAACAACTGTACCAATCATTTCTTGAGTAGCTAACTCCCCAATATCTTCAAAGCCAAATTTTGTCATTTTACTTTCATGCTGCATTTGATCTTCTTTCATTTTTCCACCAAAGATAAATGCTCCAGCACCAATAAATGCGACAACAAGGACCAGAATTAGATTTTTAATTATCTTTTTTGTTATTTTCATAAACGCCTCTTATTTATGATATGGTTCATTCCGACGAATGCGGAAGGAACGGTATATTTGCTCTATGAGTATCAGTCTGCATAATTGATGTGGAAAAGTATTATCCGATAACTTCCATCTGAAATTTGCTCTAGCAATAAGTTCATCTGACACTCCAAGAGATCCACCTATCACAAATGTTATTTTACTTTTACGATTTGTATTCAGGTTTTCCATCTTTTTTGCTAAACCCACTGAATCTAAAGTTTCCCCTTTTAAATCTAACAGAATTACATATTCATCATCTTTGATTTTTTTTAGAATCTTAGCTCCTTCAGTTTGTTTAATTTTATATACAATCGCATCTGGTGCTTCATCAGGAGTTTTTTCATCATCAACTTCGATGATTTCAATCTTGTCATATGCAGTAATTCTTTTGAAGTATTCCTGAATCCCATCTTTCAACCATTTTTCTTTGATATGACCACATGTTACAATCCGAATCATTGTAATACCACCGTTACTGTAATGAGATTTCCAAAACGATTTAATGTAATATTTACAGAATCTTCTGGTTTTGCATTATATAAGAAATTTCTTAAATCCTTCAAACTACGCACTTCATTTTCATTAATACCCACAACAACGTCATTCATGAGTATTCCTGCCTGCATTGCTGGACTATTTTCTACAACTCTAGTCACAAGAATTCCATCCGCAATATCTAACTGTAACCCATATGAACCCTTTTCATAGGCTTTAATATCACTGATATTTCTACCAATAACACCTAAATATCCTCTATCAACAACTTCCGAAGATATAATCTCATCTGCTACAAGTTTTAATTCATTGATACTGATTGCAGCTGAATATTTGGAATATGATGTTACTACAACTTCTTTTGTTAACATACCAATCATATCTCCATTTACGTTAAATAGTGGTGCACCATCAGTTATATCTGTTTCAACAACATCACTGAATAATACTTCATTGATATGTTTATTACTTGCCACAACCGTTTGAATATTAGAAGAAATAACTCCAAAACTTGCAATTCCTGCATCCGTTTCTTCTGGTCTACCAGATAAAGCAAATACATATTCACCTGTTTTTAAAATATCGCTATCACCTAATGTTATCGCATCCGTATCAAATTCAGGCTTAACAAATAATACTGCAACATCTGTATCTTTATCTAAACCAATTAATTCTGCTTTTAAAGAAATATTATTATCAAATTTGACAGTGATTGTTTCTTCTTCAGATAAAAGAGATGCACTTGTTACAATATATGTTCCATTACTGTTAGAAGCGTAAATTACACCTGTTAAAGATTTATTTGTTTCTTCTGAAAAAATATTAACTGTAACAATTTTAGACTGTACCTTTTCAACAGCGTCTGTTAATTCTGTTGTATAGCCATGAACTGTATGAGAAATAATAGCTGTACCTGAGTTAT
>CAJJTI010000178.1 GCA_905194705.1 uncultured Solobacterium sp.
CCTTGCCATTTATCATGGTGACGACGGCGACACTTGCGAAAAGGTTCATCAAAAAATCGAAAATGACTAATGACTAATGACTAAATCTTGCGAAATTTCATCAAAAATCGAAAATGACAAAAATGACTAATGACTAAATACAAAATAAACAGGCTCACCATTATTAGTACACACACGTGAACGCTACAAGGAATATGATGGCTGCTATCTTGGGCATTATGCACAATTATCTTTTGGTTCTTCTTTACGATTGGTATCTTTGTGGTTGCAGGAGGCATTGGGATGGTGAAAGCACAGAATTATAGTAAGTAAAAAGATTAACATACTATACCTTCTGTGCATATCGTTTTTATTCCTCTTTTAGCAAAGAATTTACATCTAACAATTCTTCTAATGTATATGAGGTGCCTTGTGTTTCTGAATATTTTTTGCCTGTTGCTTTGGCTTTCAGTGTTGCTATGGCCCTTGCATTTGTACAAAAATCCACATTGTTAATATAGGGCTTACCTAAGTCGGAATGTAATGCCTTTAACATTTCTGACGTATAGATAGCGTATTGTCGAGCAGTTGTGTATTCTTCTTTAGGAACAGTTCCTCTTTTCCCTAAATAAAATCCACAGGCAAAGCCACCGCAAATCAAAATGACGATGGTGAAAAACACTGCAATTTTTTTTGTCGTTATTTCTATAACCATATGCTTTTCGTATTTATAGTTAAAAAATATATTTGCTTAGCATAATACGATTGAACTTATTAAAATAGTGTTATAAAAAGTAATACGTTTATGGATACGTTTTACACAAATGCACCTCTTGCCAAAGCAGCTTCTGGATCATACCATGTTGCATTGATAAAATTCTGCATCTCTTTCACAAACAACTTCATTACGTCAAAACTAATGGGGTTGTTTATATGCTGTGCCCTAACCTCTTCGTATACACTTCTTTTCTCGTATGGTAGCCTTTTGCACTTCCTTAAAAGAAATACGTTGTCAATACTTGTCAATCGGGTGTCCTCTGGTTGCATATCAAGATATTCTACAAGAGCATAATATTTTGAAATAGGACATCCTTGTTTAAGCCTTGCTGCTGTACCTGCACATTCTTGGAACATGGTTTTGTCATAGTTAACCTTGCATTCAGCAGCAAGTACCGCCAAAAATAATTTGCCATCTATCGTATTGTTTGCACTAAATGATTGGTCTGTTGAAAATTTATAAAATACAGATTTACCTATTGTAAAATCTTGATCTTTCTCTTTGATAGTAACTTGCGGCTTGTCAAGTGTTCTTATGCTTGATGGACAAAAAGATAATGACATAAAACTGGTCTGAGACCCTGTTTCAAGTTCGTAATTTGTTGGGAGATTATCCAACAACTTAGGGGAAACTAAATATGGCAAAAATTCTTCAATTACACTATTGTCCAATTTCAGTTGTCCCTTTTGACGTTTGATAAAATCACTTCCTCTACCTGCTATAAGATCTACTTCAAGATAATTTTTATACTCGTTAAGTAGTCTTACCAAGTCCGACAGGAACTCGTCACCCGTTGAACGTAAAGACGTCATCTGCTGTATCCATTGTTCATAAGCATGATAAGCTTCACGTAAAATATCAATATCACCTGCAGCTTTTCTGTTGTCTATTGCAGCAAGCAACTTTTCTTTATGAGGAAATTGTATCATAATTTATTAAGTATTGGAGATTCAATTACAGTATTATGTTTGTTTATTAACACTTCTATATCGGCTTTATCTTTTTCTTCAACATATGGCAATGCCTTTTCCAAGTGTCGTATGCCAATAGCTTCAAAAGTGTTACTTAATGGAACCAAAGCAACGTTAGAAGTCTTTTTTACGATAATAATATCTTCTATTATTTTCTCGCCAAAACGATTTCCAAATTGACGTTGAGATATTTGTTCCAACTGAAGACCAGGTATAATGTTTACAAGGTCTGAGATTATGTTTGAATTATAAAACGGAACTTTTCTCACGTTTGAACATCTACCTACAATCCAAATCATCACCCCTCCAGTTTTGAGCGAAGAAGTGCAACTCTGTAATACATGTCCCATATCTATCGCATATTGAACAACTGTTTTGAAACGGTTTTGCCTATTTTTTCTATTTGACCCTATTTCACTATTTGCAACATTTAAAAGATTGTAATTAAAACACTCTACTATACCTCTATAGTTTTGATGATAATTGAATACATTTATATATGGAGGACTAGTAATAATAATGTCTATCTTCTCATTATATTTTTCCGAGATGCAACGTGCGTCTGACCAATTTGCTTCAATCTTATTATTGGTCTCAGGTAATGAAAACAAAAGACTCTTCAAAGAATTTATATTCTTAACAAGAGATGCTTTTAAAGACATCTTTTTATCCTTTTCGCACATGAATAATACATTTATCACAAAAGGCAATAAATGATTAGGAATAACCGAATTGCAATATTTTGCAAAATCAAGCAATTCCACATAAGCTGTGCGATAATCATTGTCTTTTGTGTAAACCATTTTGTCAGAATTCATATTTTTAATATTGTACCCAACTAGTTCGCGAAGTTCTGTGATAAGTTCTTCCCGTTTACTAAGTGTCAATTTACAATACTCAAAGAATTTGGACATGTAAAATGCGCTCGGATTTATTTCAAACCCCAAAGCATCATATCCACAGCGAATTGATTCTAACAGAACAGTTCCGCTTCCAGAAAACGGATCAGCAACAACGTCTCCTGGTTTTGAGAAAACAGAAAGAAGATATTCAATAAGCTCTGGAGTAAATTGTCCTCTCCAATCAAATATATTAGAACGTGTTTTGTTAATCACATCTAATTTCTCTTGTGATAATTCATATTTAACCATGCTATTTTATATCATTCAGATTGCTAACTAACAGATCTTTAATATCTACGTGTAGTTTATTCGCTATTTCATTTAGCGTATTAAGATCTGGCTGAACAGAGTTTTTACACCATTTGCTCACAGTGCAAGTTGATTTTCCAAGTTGTTCTGCAAGCCATTTTCCTGTTTTATCTTGCTCCGCAAGCACAGCTTTGAGCCTATTTAAATTAGCCATATATTCATATTTATATAATTTAAGTGCAAAGATATAGAAATATAACGAGAAAACAAAAATTCTTTGTTTTATTTAATTTCTTATGAGGTTATATTTTGTGTTATACCCACTTTTATGAAGTACAAAAAATAAGAGCGAACCATGTTTTTCACTTATAGACTACATTCACGAAATGACAAAATCGGAAAATTGCCGTTCATTTCCGTGTTAATTTATGTTTTCTCATGCTTTCATTTTGGGGTTTCTTGATTTTGTTGTT
>CAJJTI010000179.1 GCA_905194705.1 uncultured Solobacterium sp.
GCTCGATATGAATCTTTAATTTTGAGTTCCATTATTTATTCTCCTTTATCCAGTTTCTCACTTCAGTATTTAATTCTTTTAAAGAACCATCATTATAAATAACAGTATCTGCCTGTTCAATTTGTTTATCATTGTCTATTTGAACATTCAAACGATTTACTGCTTCTTCATAAGTAAATTCACGATATTCCATCAACCTTTGAATAGCTGTCTCTTTGTGACAAGTCACAACAATAACTTTATCAAATAAATCTTCCCAGCCACATTCATATAATAATGGTATTTCTGCACCAACTAAATCATGATCTTTATATCTTTCAAAAAAGTTTAATAATCCTTCTTTTACAAAAGGATGAACAATTGCATTTAACTGTTGTCTTGCTTTTTCATTATTAAATACAACACTGGCAATTTTCTTTCTGTCTAAATAGCCGTTTTCATTTAAAACTGCTTTTCCAAATACTTCTTTAATTTTAATTGCTGCAGGATGATTATCCATTAAACATAACTTGCTGTAACCATCCGCATCAAAAACAGGAATTTGAAATCTCTTGAAGAGAATTGATACGGTTGATTTTCCTGATCCAATTGTTCCTGTAATCGCAAATTTTTTCATATCTTTTACCTTTTTTGGCATTGAGGACAGTAATAACTGCTTCTGCCACCTATCCATTTTACTTTAACCGGTTTATTACATACACGACAATTTTTCTGTGCATGTACATTACATGATAATTGAAATTTACCAGTAACACCTAAACTAGACGTATATGAACGTATTGTCGTTCCTCCAGCAAGTATTGCTTTTTGTAACACATTTCTTGTTTGTATAACAATATTTTCTGCATCTTTTAAAGTAATATATTTTGTACTTCTTCCAGGCCTTATACCACACGCAAATAATATTTCATCCGCATAGATATTACCTATTCCTGCTACAAATTCCTGTTTGAGTAACAACGTCTTAATCGGTATTTTTCTATTTTTACAATATGTATAAACATATTTCGCATTAAACGCTTCATCAAATGGCTCGGGTCCTAAATGATGAAATGTATTCATATCTACATCTAATGGATAAATTTCCATTCGTCCAAATTTACGTATATCATGATACATTAACTTCTTACCATTAGATAGAGTAAATACTACATGTGTATGCTTATCTCTAGGAACACTAGCATCAACATAATAGAATTTACCTTCCATGCGTAAATGACATGCAAGTAATACATGGTCCATGTAAAATAACAGGTACTTACCTCTTCTGTTAAATCTACGAAAATGTTCATTTACTAATGTATCTGTAAAGATTTGAACATTTCCTTCAATCATTTTGGGATAATAAATATCAATCTTTTTGATTTGCAAGTCCCTTATTTCATTTTCTAAAGTTCTTACAACTGTTTCTACTTCAGGAAGTTCTGGCATTATTTTGCCTCATACCAGTTTGTACCAATAGAGCATTCTGCAGTTAATGGTACTTTAAGTGTCATTGCATGTGTCATGCCTTCTTCAATTATTTGCTTCATTAAATTCACTTCATCTTCTGGCACATCAAAAATAAGTTCATCATGTACCTGAAGAATCATCTTCGATTTCACTTTTTTATCTTTCATCATTTTATCAATATGAATCATTGCAAGTTTAATTAAATCAGCTGCAGAACCTTGTATTGGAGCATTCATCGCAGCTCTTTTGCCAAATTCTCTAATCATATGATTCTTGTCACGTATTTCTGGTATTTCTCTTCGACGGTTGCATAAGGTAGTTACATAACCATTCTTCTCACATCCTTCTACTAAAGAATCCATATATGTCTTAATTTTCGGATAAGATTCATAGTAGGCATTGATAAAATTATTCGCTTCTCTTCTTGTAATACCAAGCTGTTCTGCTAAACCAAAATCACTTATTCCATATACAATACCAAAATTAACTGTTTTCGCTCTTCTACGTTTATCACTGTCTACTTCACTTTCAGGAATATGGAATATATCCATAGCTGTCTTTGTATGAATATCAATATTAGAATTAAATGCTTCAATTAATGAATCTTCATTTGCCATATGTGCAAGCATTCTTAATTCAACTTGATGATAATCACTTGAAATTAAAACATTTCCTTTACTTGGTAAGAATGCCTTACGAATAATTTTTCCTTGTTCATCACGAACGGATATATTTTGTAAATTAGGATCAGAACTGCTTAAACGACCAGTCTGTGTAGCGCATTGGTTATAAATCGTATGTATTCTTCCGTCATTCTGTATATATTTCTGTAAGCCTTCTGCATATGTGCTATATATTTTTTGAATTTTACGATAAGAAAGTATTTGTTCAATAATTGGATGAATCCCATTTAATTTTTCTAATACTTCTGCCGAGGTACTTCTTTTTTTGCCGCTAGGTAAACCTAAATCGTCATATAATACTTCTCCAAGCTGTTTAGGTGAATTGATATTAAACTCTCTACCTGAAAGCGTATAAATAGCTTCTTGCAATTTATCTATTTCCTGTTTCATCTCAAAACTAATCTGTTGCAAGACATCTTTATCGCAACAAATACCAGTTTCTTCCATTTCATAAAGAATATCAGTTAATGGCATTTCCATATCTCTATATAAAGAAGTCATATGATATTCTTCTATTTTAGAGATACTTTCTTCATATATCTTAAAAATTGCTTGAGCTCTTTCACATGAATATTTAATTTCTTCTTCAATTTCAGGTAGTTTTGGTTTATTTGTTTTTCCAAATACATCTTCAAAAGATAAACTGTAGTTGATACCAAAATTCTCTAGTATTTTATCTCTACTTGTTAATGAAGAATCAATTAAACTTGAATATCTGTTCTGTACTACACGGTTAAAGAAATTATCACCCAAATGAACCTTCTTACTGAAGTCGTTCGGATTGATTCCTCTGTCACCGTAGTGGAAGAACTGCTGTAGAAAGTCCAAGGCTGCGTTGTTGTGGCGCAATCTCATTTCATCAATGCAATCCATGCATGCTTTCTTTTCCAGCTGTGTTAGTTCGATTTCTTCTTTGCATTTGTCTTTTTTCTTCATATTGTTGTGTTGTTAATTGTTAGTTATTTTTCAACTACGAAGTTACAAAGAAAGCGTTGAATATGCAAATTTAGTTCACCAACTAGCTTGGTGAACCTTTAACTTACAATAACACAATTTGCAGGGTTTATACGGAATATATGCATACCCTTTGTTTTAAGGAGTATTTTTTTCTTCTCCATCAGGCTTCCGCAGAATGTTTTTTGAAATGAATAATATGCGAGATTTAACATAAATAATTTGGCGGTTTCGGATAAATGGTTTATTTTTGCAGGTGA
>CAJJTI010000180.1 GCA_905194705.1 uncultured Solobacterium sp.
TCATGAAGCAGGTGTTCCCGTTGCTAGATATCACATAGTTTCAAGCTATGAAGAAGGCAAGAAATTTATTGATGAAGTTGGTTATCCTGTTATTGTTAAACCTAATGATGGTGTTGGGGCTAATGCAACATGGAAGATTACAAATGATTCTGAATTAGAAGCTTTCTATCATATTGTTTTGCCAACTGAATATATCATGGAAGAATTTATTGATGGCTATATTGTGTCTTATGATGGTATTACTGATCAAAACAACAATATTATCTTTGCAACGAGTCACGTATTCCCTGATCCTATTATGAATATTGTTAA
Source organism: uncultured Solobacterium sp. (assembly GCA_905194705.1). GTDB lineage: Bacteria > Bacillota_I > Bacilli_A > Erysipelotrichales > Erysipelotrichaceae > Bulleidia. The sequence continues at coordinate 313 of CAJJTI010000180.1, forward strand.
TGGCAAAAAAGATATCATCTATTATTCTGTAAGAGAAATTCCAAAAGATTTAGAAGACTATGGTTCAAAAGTAATCCATGCATTTAATATCAAAGGTCGTTTCTTTCATACTGAATACTTCCGTTTAAAGACAGCTAAAAAAGGATTAGGTGAAATTAACGATTTAGTTGGCTTAGAAGTAAATATGCGTCCACCTGGAGGCTATACACCAGATATGATGAACTATGCTAATAACATCAATGTATATGATATTTATGCCCACATGTGCATGTATAACACAGTAGATTATCATACTGATCGACCATACTTCTGTATCTATGCTGCAAGAAGAGATGGTATAGATTATGTTCATACAGAAGAAGAAATCATGAATAAATATGGAAGTAATATTGTCATGCATGAAAGAATGCCTGAAATACTCTCTTCGGCTATGGCTGATGATAACTATACAGCTAGATTTACATCTATAGAAGAAATGAATGCCTTCAGCGATTTTGTATTAGAGAAAAGAGTATAAGTGTGAAAAATATGAAAGTAGAATATTTTAAAGAATATAGTGTCAATCTAAGTAGAGACATGGAATTTAAAGTATTTGGTCATAGTGGTAGACTAGTCTTGGTATTCCCAAGTCAAGATGGTAGATTTTATGACTACGAAAATAATGGTATGGTAGAAGCAGCCAGTGATTTTATTAACTCTGGTAAGATTCAACTATTCTGTTGTGATTCAAATGATATTAACAGCTGGTCCAGCACTTCACCTGATAATAGATGGCGTATCAGTGAACAAGAAAGTTACTTTCACTATATTTGTGATGAACTTGTACCAAGAATATTTGCAATTAGTCCTGAAGCAAGTAATGGTATCTTAACAACTGGTTGTTCCATGGGGGCAAGTCATGCATTAAATTTCTTTTTAAGAAGACCTGATATTTTCTCTGGTTGTTTATGCTTGTCTGGTGTATATCAAGCTGGTTTCTTCTTCAATGACTATATGGATGAACTAGTTTATGCTAATTCTCCTATCAACTATATTGAAGGTATGCCTTCTGACCATCCTTATGTAGAAGCATATCGCCATAAAGATATTATCTTATGTGTAGGACAAGGTGCTTATGAAGAACCAATGATAAGAGATACAGCAAAAATGAAAGAATTATTTGCTTATAAAAATATACCAGCTTGGATTGATTTCTGGGGAAATGATGTGAACCACGACTGGCCATGGTGGCGTGTACAGTTACCTTACTATTTATCACATCTATGTTTATAATTTATGTGGATTGATGAAATAAAAAACTATAAACCAAAAAACATGCAGGAAGAATGCGATAAAGAACAAATCTTAAAAGCTTATGCTTTATTTAGGGATTCTTTATTAACTAGAGAAAATCCTTTTATGCACTTTACCGCAAGCAGTATGATTCTTAATGAATCTCACGATAAAGTCTTAATGGTCTATCATAATATCTACAAGTCCTTCTCATGGACTGGCGGTCATAATGATGGAGATTCTGATTTTTTACATGTCGCTAAAAAAGAAGCCATGGAAGAAACCGCCATCCATGAGCCTAAGCTATTAAATGAAGGTGTAGCATCTATTGAAATTATTCCTGTAGTTCCACATATGAAGCGTGGCAAATTTGTCAGTGCACATCTACATTTAAATGTTTCTTATTTATTTGAAAGCAGTGAAAAAGAAAATATTCATATCAAAGAAGATGAGAATTCTAATGTAAAATGGCTTGAAATTAATAAACTGGAAGACTATATTTCCCTAAATGATGTCGAAATGTTGCCAATTTACAAAAAAATATTAAATTTGAAGTAGATTTTTGCAAAAAATATGTTAAGATAATATGGTCATGCGGATATGGCGAAATTGGCAGACGCGCTAGATTTAGGATCTAGTGCCGCGAGGCGTGCAGGTTCAAGTCCTGTTATCCGCACCATATTGATAGTAAATCCTGATTAGTCAGGATTTTTTATTTTTCTACAAGCTGCATTTACTCATGTTATAATTCAGATACGGTACTTATATGGAAAAAACAAAAAAATCAGAACAAACTAAACTCATATTTGCTAATTCTATCAAACAATGCATGAAAACTACATCTGTAGAAAATATTACAATCAAGCAAATTGTTGATAACTGTAATTCTACAAGACAAACATTTTATCGTAATTTCAAAGATAAATATGATTTAATCAACTGGTATTTTGATCGTATTTTATTAGAATCTTTTGCGCAAATGGGCAGTGGCAAATACATTTATGAAGGTCTTGTCAAAAAATTCAATTACATCAAACAAGAATCGTTATTCTTTAAAGTTGGTTTTCGCAGTGATGATACAAATGATTTAAAACAACATGATTTTGAAATGATTAATCAGTTTTATATCAATCTTATTAAAGAAAAGACTCACCAAATCCCTTCTAAAGAAATACTTGATTTACTTGAAATGTATTGTCATTCATCAGTATATATGACAGTTAAATGGGTACTTGAAGATATGCCTGTCACAAGTGAAAAACTTGCAAAACTGATGATAGAAGCAATGCCAAATAAACTGGTCAATTTATTCAACGAATTAAATATATTAAGAAGTATGTGAAATGTTACATAAATAAAAAAGTGTAACATTTTTTATCGTTTCAACTTGTTATTATATTAACAAGGTCGGGTGATAATCCCGCAAAGGAGAAAATATTATGGCAAATCGTATTTCTTTAAATGGTACTTCATATCATGGCTTTGGAGCAATCAAAGAGATTGTTAATGAAATTCACGCTCATGGCTTTAAAAAGGCTTTCGTCGCAAGTGACCCTGATTTAATTCGTTTTGGTGTTACTGCTAAAGTTACAGACTTATTAGACGCTGACAGCTTCCCATACGTTGTTTATTCTGATATTAAACCAAACCCAACAATCGAAAACGTTACTCATGGTGTAGAAGCATTTAAAGAATCTAATGCAGATTGCATTATCGCAATTGGCGGTGGTTCTTCTATGGATACTTCCAAAGCAATC
>CAJJTI010000181.1 GCA_905194705.1 uncultured Solobacterium sp.
GTTCAAATTTCTAATAAAATGAAGAATAAGTTCACTTTTACCAATTCTTCTTCTGCCAAAAATTGCCATAGATTTTTGTTTTTCATTGGAATAAAAATTTTGTAATTTATTTAATTCTTCTTCTCTAAAATAAAATTCTGCCATATCTTTTTTCTCCACGCTCTTAGTATATCATATTTAAAAATGACATATTTAAGAATGTCATTTTTAAATATGATAAGTAATCTAAAGCAATCCATATTTGACCAATACAAATTATATGGTATTGTAATAGCGTTAAAACATTTGTTGCGTTAAGTGCTTTAGGGAAAGGGAAATTCCTATGGACGAAAAGAGTAATCTTGCGGTGGCAAATGAACTCCCCAAGTGTGAAATGAACCTTCTTTCCACTAACGGGTGAGAAAGGAGGATTTTTTTATGTTTTCAAAAGAATATTGGCAATCTTCTGCCGAAAAACTAAAATCAGTCCGCTATTTATCTATTATGGGTATGATGATAGCACTGAAGATTTGTTTATCTGGGGTTTATTTCCCAGTGGGTGAGAATTTACATATCTCTATCACATTTATTATTGTAGCGATAGAAGCAAGCATCCTAGGGCCAGTCAGCGGTATGGTATCTGGAGCAATTACGGATATTGTTTCCTTTATGATTCATCCTGATGGACCATTCTTTGCTGGTTACGTCTTAACCGCAATGCTTGGAGAATTTATTTATGGTTTGTTCTTCTATCAGAAAAAAATATCTTTAAAGAATATTATTCCCGCCAAAATAGTCATGAACTATTTTGTAAATGTTCTTATTGGATCTCTTTGGTCAAGTATGTTATATTCCAAAGGCTATATTTACTACATGACAAAAAGTGCGATTAAAAACACTACAATGCTACCTATTGAAATTGCAGTTCTCTTTATCGCTTTCAAAATGGTCAGTCCAATATTAGAAAAGAAAAGATTGAAGTAATTATTGAATTCCACCAATACGTATAGAGTCGTCCATTCTATGCAATACTTCAATTAAATCTGCATAAGTCGCGGCTAGTTCAATATTATTATCATAGAAGGATACGGTGATATGACCATCGTCATCCTTTTTTTCATATACGCAATCTACTTTTGGATTTGTTAATTCAATTCGTGTTTTATCATATACAGTATGTTTTGTAATAGTTACTGTACCAACAAGACCTAAAGCATAATCATCTTCTGATGTCAAAACATTCCCCATGGAATAAAAAACTAAAGTATCATCAATCCACTCAATTGGTTGAATAGAATTATTGGCATTACCAAAAATAATCGATGCCCCACTGTCAGCTAATCTTTGAGCAATTTCTTTTTGTCTTTCACTCGGATATTCCTTATTTGTTCCTTCCCAATACATGGAAACAATTACAACATCTGCATTTCTTCTCGCTTCTTCAACAATTTCAGGTGATTTTTCATCATCATATATATTCACTAAATATTGTTCTTGTTCACCTAATGGTTGATTTAATGATTCTGTAAAGCTTAAATAAACAATACTGATACCATTTTCTTCAAATGGTCTATGTATATTTTGTTTGTCCGTACTTGTATTAAGACCCTCTGTTAAAATATTTTTATTATTCCAATATTTCATCGCACTTTTTATGCCATCTTTACCAGCATCGTTGCTTTCATTATTAGCAAGTCCTACAGCCGTAAAGCCTGCATCCACAAAAATATCAGCTACATTTTGTGCTTCTATCGTATTTGTATTTTTTTGATGATAAACCGAAACATTATAATTCGATATTGCTTCATCAAGTTCTTGAGAGATAGATATATCTTCATTTGTACTATTTACCATTCCTGTACCAAAAATTTGAATTACACTTGATGAATCATAATCTAAGGCACTTTCAACTCTCTTTGGGGTATTTTTTTCTTCTAGATTTTTAGATAATGTATGCATAGTAAGACCAACAGAAACCATGACAATTAAAGCCCCTGAAAATAACACTAATAACATTTGAATTAAACTATTTTTTTTCATATATTTTTCTTTCCAATATCCATATTATAGCATGTGGAGTGCTATAATTTTTTCATATAATTTAGATGTTATATGATTCCAAGGAGGTCTTATGTCATTTATTAAATCAAGTGCAAATAAAACACCTATTGTAGATACAGTATTTTCTATTGTAAAACTTGCAAAACAAGATATTGAAAAAAATGGAAAAGAAAATGTTGTCGATGCAACAATTGGCTCACTTTATGATGAAAGTGGAAAAATCGTTGCCTATGACAGTGTTTTCAATCATTATGATGCAATTCCCCACGCTGCTAAAGCAAAATATGCTGAAAGCTTTAAAGGAAATGTAACCTATAGAAAAGAAGTATACAACTGGGTAACGCAAAATAAAGATATTAAACTAGCTCATGATATAATCGCTACTCCTGGTGGAACTGGTGCTGTAGCGCTTTCTATTACATCTTTTTTAGATAAGGGCCAAACAGTATTACTCCCTGAAATTGCCTGGGGAAGTTATAAATTAATGGCCAGTGAAAACGGCATCCAAGTTGATTACTATAAAAACTTTAATGGCGATCACTTCAACCTAGAAAGTGTTTCAGAAAAAATTGCCAGCCTGCAAAAAAAACAAGATAAAGTTGTTATGATTCTAAATGATCCTTGCCATAATCCAACAGGTTACTCTTTAACTCATGGTGAATGGGATAAATTAGTTGAAATACTAAATGAAGCAAGTAAAAAAACACCTGTTATCTTAATTAATGATATTGCGTATATCGACTATTCAAATGCATTAGATAACAGCAGAGATTACATGGAATGCTTCAATAACATTTCTGATAATGTTATGATTACTGTCGCTTTCTCTTGTTCTAAGACATTAACTTCTTATGGTATGAGATGTGGTGCGTTAATTCTATTTGCCCAAAATGAAACAGACGTAAATGATACGATGACAGTTATGGAAAAGTATGCTCGCGCAACTTGGTCTAATATCAACAACTCTGCAATGGATAACTTTGTTTATGTTGTTACTGATAACCGTGATAACTTCTTAAAAGAAAAAGAAACTTATATTGATATCATGAAAGAAAGAAGTGATATTTTCTTAAAAGAAGCGAAAGATTGTGGACTAGATATATACCCTTATAAAGAAGGATTCTTTGTCACATTAAAAATTGAAGATCAAAAACTTGCCGAAAAAGTACATTCTGCATTTATGGATCATCATATCTATACCGTCCTTGTTAATAAAGGAATACGGGTTGCAGTTTGTTCCGTATCTGTATCAAAAGTAAAAGGATT
>CAJJTI010000182.1 GCA_905194705.1 uncultured Solobacterium sp.
CCGCATATCCATATGATCGTTCCTGGTGGTGGAATTGATTCAAATGGAAAATGGAAAAATTCAAAAAAGAAATTCTTTCTTCCAGTAAAAGTAGTATCTAAATTATTTAAAGGAAAATTCCTAAGCTATACTAAAAAGAATTTTGATCAAAGAAAAATCAAAGATGAAGAACAGTTTCAAAATATTATAAATACCTGTTATTCCAAAGACTGGGTTGTATATACTAAAAAGCCAATGAAAAGTGCAAAACATGTTGTTAAATATCTTGGAAGATATACACATAGAATTGCGATAAGTAATGCACGTATCAAAAAGTATGAAGATAATAAAGTGACATTTTCGTACAAAGATTATTCAGATCATAATCAAATAAAGGAAATGACTTTAGACGACACAGAATTTTTTCGTAGATATATGATGCATGTACTTCCATCAAACTTTATGAAGATCCGTCATTATGGATTTCTAGGAAACCGCAATAAAGAAGAAAGAATAAAAGCTATACGAACAGCCACAAATACAAAAGATCCAGAACCATTCCTTATTGACTATGAACAAATTATTTCAGATATATTAAAAAGAGACGTTTCCATCTGCATTAAATGCGGACAAAAACGTCACCACAAATTGGAATAATCCAACAAATTCCAAAGTCACCAGCCCAATGAAATCATTGGGTAAGGGGACCATACACAATATACACAAAAATCGTGAAAATTGGAACCAATAAATCAAATAAATTGGGCTAAATTAACAAAAACTAAAATTTATAGAAAAGAGTCAATATACTTTTATCCATATTGAGATGTGTTAGTTCAATAAAATTAAAACACCAATGTTGTACATTTAAATGTGCTTCGATTGGTGTTTTTTATCAACATTGATGTATTAATTTTCTAATGTATTATAATAAAACTCTCTTTTACAATAGCTATGATGATTCTATGCGAACTGCTGCAAAAAATAACTTTAGAGATGGACTTAAGAACGCATTTGCTCAATTAAATCTTTCACCTATTAATGAAAATAAAGTATTTGGGATTGATCATAAAAAAGTTATTCTCGAAAACATTATTTCAGTTTTTGAAAATGATATTCCATTAGAAAATAAAGGAAGTGGAATGGAAAACTTAATAAAAACACAAATTGCTTTGGATAAAGCCTCATCACATTTAGATGTGATTTTGATGGAAGAACCGGAAAATCACCTTTCTTTTCAAAATATGCTAAAAATGCTAAAAACGATTGAAAATAAACAAAATGATGCACAAATTATCATTGCCACTCATAGCAATATGATTGCAAGTCGTTTGGATTTGCGTAATGTTATATGGATTGAAAATAGTTGTGTAAATTCTTTAAAGGATGTGGACGAAAAAGCAGCAAAATTTTTTACGAAAGCAGACAATAATGGCTTTTTACAGTTATTACTTTCAAAAAAGGCTATTCTAGTAGAAGGAGCCACTGAATATTTACTAGTTCCTTACTTTTACGAGAAAATCCATGGAAGTACAATTGAAAGTGATGGAATAAGCATAATTAGTTGTAATGGAATTTCATATAAAAATTATCTTTCAATTGTTAAAAGTACCAATAAACGAATTGCAGTTATTACGGATAATGATAAAAAAGAAGAAAATGTGGAATTATCTAAAAGTTTTAATGATGAAAACGACAATCAGCATATATTCATGAGTGATGATACAGAACATGAATGGACCTGGGAAGCGGCGTTTTATTCAGAAAATAAAAAATTATTGGATCAAGAAATCAAAGTACAAAATGGAGCACAATATTTATTTCATAAGCAAGATTATGGATCGGTGTTAGGAAAAATGTTAAATAATAAAGTTGAAATTGCTTATCAAATGTTAACGGATGAGAATGAATACAATATTCCTAGTTATATAAAGGATGCATTAAAATGGATAAAAGAGTGATATTAGCTGTTGCTGGTTCTGGCAAAACTTATCATATATGTAATAATCTTGATCCACAAAAGAAAAATTTAATTCTCGCATTTACTCATGAAAATATTAATAATATTCTTTCGGAATTGGTTAAGGCATATGGTCATGTACCATATCTTACGTCTGTAATGACTTTTGATGCATTTAAAAATCGTTTAATTCTTAAGCCGTATGAATATGGCATTCTTTCTAATTATGGTGAAGATTTACCTAAAGGAAAAGGAATAACAATGATTAATCCACCGGAAAATAGAATAAAAAAAGGAAATGTATCTGTTAAAAATCCATTGTACATTAATCAAGATCATATAGGCCATTACAGAACGAATACAGGATATTATTACTGTAGCAGACTGTCTAAATTGTTAGTTAAATCTAAATTAGAAAAAGAAAATTTGATTGTACATGCTGCAAAGCAAATAAACATGTTTTTTGATTTTGTATATATAGATGAATTTCAGGATTATAGAGAGTATGATTTTGAATTATTAATGTATTTTTCTAAGTACATAGATAATATTTTATTAGTTGGAGATTATTATCAACATTCAGTATCAGGAATTAATAATTCAGGGAAACCTTATTCTAAAAACAAAAAAATTGTTTCGTATGATGATTTTCTGAAATTGCTTAGTAAAAATCATTTTTCTATCGATAAAGATAGTTTGAATTATTCTAGAAGATGTAGTCCTAATGTATGCAATTTTGTTCAAAAAAAACTAGGTATTATTATAAATGGAAATGAAGAAAAAGAAGGAAAAGTCATTTCTATATCATCAAAAGAGGATGCAATTAAGATTATTAAAAATGACGATATAACTAAACTAGTGTATCAAAAAGCAGCATCATATCCATTTAATGCTGTAAATTGGTCTTATTCCAAAGGTGATACGATGAATAAAACATGTGTTATTTTAACAAAGACAACAGATTTTATTATGAGTGAAAATAAAGAAATTCCCTCAGTTTCTACGATTGTTATCAATAAATTATATGTTGCTCTTACTAGGTCAATTAGTGATGTTTATCTTATTTCCTCTAGACTTTTTAAACAAGTAATGGATGAGTTAAATTAAGAAAGTACAGACTGTACGAAGTGCTGGAGATTTTGTACCTTTATCATTGAGAGTATTGGGAATTGTAGTATTCCTAATTACATATGACGGAAACTATGAGTTCTATTAGGTACTTTTATAATAAGTAACAATAGGCAATATTTTAAACCTGTTAAACAAAAG
>CAJJTI010000183.1 GCA_905194705.1 uncultured Solobacterium sp.
AGTTACAAACTGTAAGAGAATTAAGTCTTAAATTTATTTAGTGGACACTAGTGAATATCAATAATCCTACTAAGCAAGCTAACATTTTTAAATACACTTTTGCTTTCATAATTAAAACGTTTTAAGTTGGAACTTATTTATACAGTAAATATCTTAAAATATTACTTAATACTCAAGTTACATATTAATTTCATGTAAGCTACTAGCAAAGTTAGTATTTTATTTTTGAAATCTATTATTTTATAGAAGTAAAAATCACTATCGAACAACTTTTTAACAATTAAACATGTTTTAGTTACATATGGAGAAGCATAATCTTGCGAGATTTTCACCAAAAGCTCTACCTTGACTAACTTTTCTCAAAAAGTTTTAATTTTGATATTTTCTTTATTATAAATCATGGAAAATTTAGAAAAATATCGTATCTTTGCCCCCGAATTGAGGTGTTCTTTGCATATTGCAAAATACAGAAACGAGCAGAAGTCCGCTCGTTTCCATATTGTTACCTATATTATGTAGGCAAACGCCCAACTTCTTGATATTCAATCAAAGTCCAAATTAGAGCGAGTTACCATTTTTTACGGACATATACAATACCAGCCTTTATTTGGGCATCAATTGTATTTATGTCAATCCCTAATCGAATCATATACTCTTTAATTATATTATTATTTAGTCTGTCTGTAATTCGTCTTCTTTTGTAATAATCCAAATTTTCAAAAGAGAGCGGCTTTCCCTCTTCATAAAAAATCCACCTATCTTCTTTGTATGCTTGAATTAATCGTTCTTCTAAATTGGAATTGGAAAAATAGAATTTGAAAAATGGATTATCTGTTTCAGTTTCATTGGATAATGCACATGTAATAATGTTACATCTCAGATGTTTTTGTATGATTCTGCAAACATTAGACAGTCCATATTCATAATTTGATATAAAAAACACTTTGTCTGGATATATCTTATTTTGCCAGCAACTAAATTTGGGAAAATGGGAGCCTCCACTTTGTGGATTAACCCATCCACTTGGGTTGGGTATTTCCGAATAGATTTCAGCCTTTCCTGTTATCAGTTGTTTTTTGAATATAACTTTCACAGTATCAACAAATAGATTAAAATTGCAAATGTTGAATACAGAAAAAATCAAGTAATTAAATTCTGTTGTCATACCTATTGTTTTACCATTCATTTTAAAAGTATTTTCGTCATCACTTCGTCACCTATTTCTTTTGCGAAATCTAAGGGGGATCGCATGGCTTTATTTTTGCTTAGTGCATCAGCTCCATATTTAATGAGCAACTTGACAAATTGGTAATCGCCATCCGCATAGAAAACAGCATACCATAACGGGTTGTTGCCGGAGGAGTCCAGAATATTTACCTTTCCTCCTTTTGCTAACAATAATTCAGCTATAGTAAGATTGTTGTGCTGTACACAATAGTGTAAGGGAGTTAGGCCTCTATTGTCTTGATGATTGATGTTGATACCTCTGTTCACCAAATCTACAGCAATACTATTTCTATAATAAGCAATGGCTTCTTGCAGAAGATTTTGCCCCAACTCATTGTCGCAGTTTATGGGAGTGCTTGAGATTGACAGATGGTAATGCTCTGTCAAGCCATTACGTATGATTGAAAATATTTCATTAGTCATAGCCGTCTTTCTTATTATACTTGAATATTTCTCATTCGTAATCTATCGTTTTATTAGTAGTCTTCTAAAAATACGCTTAAATCTTCGGCAAACCTATTCAAGCTTACAATTTTACCAAGCGGTTCTTTTTCGGTAGGAAAAACATTGATATAAAGACCCTTTTCGCAAATGAAATCAATCACTGAATTTTCGAAACAATCCAGAGTTATTGCGACACTTCGGCAATTTATTCTTTCATTAACACAAAATGCTTGTGCATATTCTTTTGCAGACCATATAGGGAATAATTTTATCTTTCCATTGGATTGAATCGAAAACGAGTTGTAGTTTCCTACAATAGACCACATAGTTTCCGTATCAGCGATTCTTTTAAGAGTGTACTTATACCGAACTTCTGCTTGGCACTGTATTAAAGCATTCTTTTCTTCAATAGAAATCCTTAATTCCATTTGACCTAATGATTTTGTTTCAAAAAATATAACACACAACTATCTGTTTGTAAATTTATGAATATAAGCATCAAAATCATTAGGGCAATCTGCTTTACAAATTATTGTCCCACTAACCTTTGATGCCATCAAATAGTAATTTGTATCAGTCTCTATTATTTTGTACAATTTATCGAAAGGAATACTTGACTCTATTTCATTGCATGTCACTACATAGTGGTCATCATAGAACTTAACTATATAAATTGCATCTCTTATTGTTTTATTTTGGCGATAAACTTTTCTGGCTTTTTGTATTGGCGATTTGTAAAGAGACCAATTGACAATAATAATGACTAAAAACATCATTATTGAGCCTATAGGAAAGTCTTCCGAAGTAATATCATTTACTATCATACCCACTGTGAATAGCAGTAGTATTATATTGCAAATAACGACATTTCTTACATAATGAAACATATGTAATATTACATATTTGTTGAAACGCACTACTTCTTCTTCCGAGAATGTGCTGTTAATTGTAAAAAGAGGTTGTTTCATATTTCTTTTCCATCTATTGTTATTATGGATTCGCTTGGAAACACAACATCTATTGTGTGTTCTGTAGTTTGCAACATATAATGTCGCAAATCCAATTTTGATTCATAAATTTGTTCCAATCCTGCAGTTTCTAACCATTTTATATAATGAGATTCTTTTACATTGACCAATGTCGCCGAGATGTTTGGATTATGACAAAACTCCGCCCACCTAAAATGCTCTAATGTTACTCTGTATGAGAACACATTTGCAAAAACAATTTTTGTAACCCGTTTTTCCTTAAACGAGTCCAATTCTACCAATAAATCAGTAGCGTTATATTCTATTTTTGAAAGGGCATGTTCACCTTCCATAAAAGGCAAAGGAGTCCATTCTTCTTGTGGTATTTTATTGCTCATATTTTATCGTTTTTATTGCACAAAGATAGTGTTTTATACTGATAATAAAGCAGAAATATTTAAGTATCAGCTGTTTTTAGTTACTATTTAGACAAATTTAATTTATTTACTTCAACTCAAAGGTTGCCATGAAAGGCACCTTCTCACCATCTATGC
>CAJJTI010000184.1 GCA_905194705.1 uncultured Solobacterium sp.
TTCGATTTCTTTTATTGTTTAACCCTTATAATACGATTGTATTTTAATTTACTAATGGTAGAATGTCATGGTTAATATATATTTATAAATTAATAGGAGAGGGATATGAATATAATTATTGCAGGTGGAGGAAAAGTTGGATCTGAATTAACAGGTAAACTATCTGCAGAAGGACATGAAATCACTTTAATAGATAATAATGCAGATGTACTTGAAAATATCATGAGTAAATATGATGTTATTGCAATTCAAGGAAATGCTGCAAGTTTAGATACTTTAGAAGAAGCTGGTATTCGTAAAGCTGATTTACTTATCGCTGCTACAAACTTTGATGAAATTAATCTTTTAGCTTGTTTTACAGCTCGTTCTATAAAGAAAAATATACATACAATCGGTAGAATTCGTAATCCAGAATATCGTAATCAAGCGTATGCAATGCGTGACCTATTCGGTTTGAACTTAATCATCAACCCAGAACGTCAAGCAGCAGATGAAATCGGAAGATTATTAAAATACCCTGGATTTTTAAAGATTGATACATTTGCTAAAGGAAGTAATGAAATTGTTACAATCAAAGTAACTGAAGAGAGCCCTTTAAAACGTGTTGCTTTAAAAAATCTATCCAATATATTTCATTGCCAGGTTTTAGTATGTGCTGTATTAAGAAATGGCAATTGCATTATGCCAGATGGTAATTTCATACTTGAAATAGGAGATTTAATTTACGTTACTGCTTCATCAACAAATTTAAATCTTTTATTAAGAAGTTTAGGTATTATTACTCACAAAGTAAAACAAGTACTAATTGCAGGTGGTGGAAGAATCAGCTTTTACCTTGCCCAGGAACTTGAAAAAGCAGGTATTGATTCATCTATTATTGAATCAAATAAAGAACGTTGTTATGAACTTGCAGAAGTACTTCCTAATACAACTATTATTTCTGGTGATGCAAGCAGTCAAGGTTTCTTAGATAGTGAAGGTATTGAAAACTATGATGCTTTAGTTACTTTAACTGGACTTGATGAATTAAATATCGTTATGTCTCTTTATGCAAATTCTCGTAAAGTACCACAAATTATCACTAAATTAAGTCACGCTGAATATAACCGTATCTTAGATGATTTACCAGTAGGAAGTGTTATTTCTCCTAAAGAATTAATATGTAATACTATCATCCGTTATGTTCGTGCTATGCAAAATACAAAAGGCGCAGCTCTAACAATTCATTCTATTGCTAAAGGTCAAGCAGAAGCGATGGAATTTGTCGTTGACAGCAATACAAGATACTTAAACAAACCACTAAAAGATGTTCCAACAAAAGAAAATGTACTACTTGTTAGTATTTCTCATGGGTCTAATTCTGAAATAGCTACTGGTAGTTCTATGTTCCATGTTGATGATACAGTTGTTATCGTTACAAATGAAGCAACGAAAATACATGAATTAAATGATATTTTTGAGGATTAATTTTTATGAATTATAAAATGATATCTAGAATTATTTCTTTTCTTCTATGTATTGAAGCTATTTTCATGATACCAGCTACTTGTATTGCTCTCTATGACAATGACTTTACTTCATTAGTTGCCTTTTTAAGAACGATTGTAATTATCTTAGTTGTTGCCTTAATATTCTGGCTATTATCAAGAAATGCAAATACAAGATTTTATTCAAGAGAAGGTTTAGTTACAACAGGTATATCTTGGATTGTAATGTCCATGCTAGGATGTTTACCTTTCTATATTTCCGGTCAAATACCAAGTTATATAGACTGTTTATTTGAAATTGTATCTGGTTTTACAACAACTGGATCCAGTATTTTAACTAATGTTGAAAAATTATCCAGAAGTTTATTATATTGGCGCAGCTTTTCACACTGGGTAGGTGGTATGGGAGTACTTGTATTCCTAATGGCAGTTGTTCCACTAAGTGGTAAAAATGATGGTTTCACCCTTCATATTCTTAGAGCAGAAAGTCCAGGACCAAGTGTAGGAAAGCTTGTCCCTAGAATGAAGAAAACAGCCTCTATTCTTTATTTAATTTATATTGGGTTGTCTATCTTGAACTTAGTATTCTTATTAATTGGCAAGATGCCACTATTTGATGCAATATGTACTACATTTGGTACAGCTGGTACCGGTGGATTTGGTATTAAAGCAGATTCTATGGCAGGATACAGTCCTTATCTTCAAAATGTAACAACAGTATTTATGTTACTATTTGGTGTTAACTTTTCTTGTTACTACCTGTTATTAATTGGACACATTAAAGATGTGTTTAAAGATGAAGAACTACGTTACTATATTGGTATCGTTTTAGGAAGTATCATCTTAATTGCAATAAATATACGCTCTTTGTATCCAACCCTTGAAGAAACAATTCGTACATCCGCTTTCCAAGTTTCTACGATTATTTCTACAACAGGTTTTGCTACTACAGACTTTGATTTATGGCCTTCATTTTCTAAAGCTATCTTATTATTCTTAATGCTACTAGGAGCATGTGCCGGTAGCACTGGTGGTGGATTTAAAGTATCTAGACTTGTCTTACTATTAAAGAGTCTTCGTAGAAATATTCATGAAAATCTACATCCAAATGAAATACGTAAAATACGTATGAATGGTGCAAATGTAGATGAAAAAATAATTAAAACATTAAATGGTTATTTAATGGCTTATGTTCTAATTATTATCATCAGTTTTATCATTATTTCTCTTGATGGATTTGATGTTGAAACTAACCTTTCAGCAATATTTGCTACATTCAATAATATCGGACCAGGTTTAAAAGCGTGCGGTCCTTCACTAAGTTTTGCTAATTTCAGCCCATTATCCAAATTAGTCATGATTGGTGATATGCTTGCAGGAAGACTAGAAATATTCCCAATCTTAGTATTGTTCTCAAAGAGTACATGGAAAAGAAAGTGATCATTGACCACTTTCTTTTCTTTCATTTAAATTATACTTTTTCTAATACTTTATTAACTTCAGCAATAGTACTTCTAGTACATTCGGCTATCAATTGAGCAGGAAGATTCTTTTTATACATTGCAAGAATCGTTTCTATCTTTTCATCGTGTTTTCCTTGTTCAAGTCCCTGTTCAATTCCTGCATGAACTCCTTTATCATATCCTTCATCAAATCTTGTCTTGCCATATGCTTTCTCATTGTATTCTGTT
>CAJJTI010000185.1 GCA_905194705.1 uncultured Solobacterium sp.
ATCCCGTTAAGTTTCTTTGCAGGAATCGGCGGAGCCAGCAATCAGGGCATTCTGGTCAAGGGTTCCAACTATCTGGAAACACTGGCTCAGACAAAATATGTTGTATTTGATAAAACAGGTACTATGACTCAGGGTGTCTTCGAAGTAAGTGGTATTCATCACAATGAAATGCCTGATGAGAAATTGTTAGAATATGCAGCACTTGCAGAGTGTTCTTCTTCCCATCTCATCAGCAAGAGTCTGCAGAAAGCATACGGAAAACCAATCGACAGAAATCGTGTTACTGATATTGAAGAAATCAGTGGTAATGGTGTGATTGCCAAAGTTGACGGCATATCTGTAGCTGCCGGTAATACCAAATTAATGAACAGACTTGGCATTGCTTATCAGGATTGCCATCATGTAGGAACTGTTGTGCATATGGCCATTGACGGCAAATATGCAGGACATATCCTGATATCCGATATCATCAAACCTCATGCAAAAGAGGCAATCGCTGAACTGAAGAAAGCCGGAATCAGCAAGACTGTTATGCTGACAGGCGATTCAAAACGTGTTGCAGATCAGGTTGCCGGGGAACTGGGAATTCAGGAAGTATACAGCGAACTTTTACCTGCTGACAAAGTTTCCAGGGTAGAAGAACTTCTTAATCAGAAATCTGAAAAGGATAAACTTGCATTCGTAGGTGACGGTATCAATGATGCTCCTGTATTATCCAGAGCCGATATTGGTATTGCGATGGGAGCACTTGGTTCAGATGCAGCTATTGAAGCAGCGGATGTTGTTATTATGGATGATGACTTAATGAAGATTCCAACAACAATTAAAATTGCCAAAAAGACTGTATCTATCGCAACTCAGAATATTATATTTGCTTTATTTGTAAAATTCTTGATTTTGATTCTAGGTGCTATTGGTAAAGCAAACATGTGGGCTGCAGTATTTGCGGATGTAGGTGTTGCAGTAATATGCATTTTAAATGCCATGCACTTGTTAAAATATAATGGAAAATAATTAACTCATCCAAAAGATAGTTGAACAATCATCAAAATAGTTGTTTGTATTCAACTGTCTTTTTTTCTATCTTGTTTTTGAGGTGATTGAATGAATTACAGATTACTATTTAAGCAGAAAGAATATATGAAATTTATTATCGCTAATGCGGTATCAAGACTGGGAGATTCAATAGATGCGATAGCTTTTACATGGCTTGTATATGAAAAAACTGGAAGTGCATCATGGAGTGCAATTATATTTGGATTAAATAAACTGCCAACAATCTTCTTACAACCTTTTTTAGGTGTGCTAGGTGATTTGTTTGATCGAAAACAAATGATTCTTTTATCGCATTTGGCGAGATTTTTATCAGTATGCTTAATTATTTACTGGTTATATATTGATAATATCTCTCCAGTTTATTTAGCGATATTTACCCTTTTAATTTCAACATTTGAGGCAATTAATATGCCTGCTTCTTCAGCATTTATCCTAGAAATTCTTGATGAAGATTATTATGCATATGGAAATTCCTTTAGTTCTACTTTAGTAACAATATGTGAATTAATTGGAACTTGTGTTGCTGGTGTTATCATTGGTATTTTAGGAATTAAGTTTGCTTTCTATTTAGATGCGACAGCTTTTCTATTAACAATATTTATCGAAAGTAGAATTAACGTCGTAAAAAAAGAAAAGAAAACAAGTGAATCAGATTCTTATTCAGATAGATTGCATGGTGGAATCACTTATATCAAACAACATAAATTTATGCTGAATTTTATCATTTTAGCTGTTTTGGTTAATGCTTTTTATGTGCCATTATCCGCATTACAGGCACCAATTGTAGAAGAAATGTTTCATGAGAACAGTTCATTTTTAAGTTTTATGAATATTTCAAATATGGCTGGGTTATTAGCGGGTGCTTATTTGATGCCGAAAATATTTGTGAAGTATAACGTTAATAAAATTGTATTTACTTGTTTATTTATCGCAGGTATATGTGTCATTGTATTTTCTTTTGGATATTTATGTTCAACTAGTATTTCAAAATATATATTTGTAGGAATAATAATGAGTTTGCTTGGATTATTTATCAGTATTCTAAATGGTTCTTTTAACACATATATGATGAAAAAGATAGATGTTAGTTATATGGCAAGATGTTCATCTATTTTAAATGCCTGCTCTAGTGCAGCTATGCCAGTCAGTTCATTTATTATAAGTTTCTTTGTGAAATATATGCATGTATCACAAATCTTATGCATTACAGGAATACTATGTTTGCTTGTTATATTTGTTTTGAATCAGAAACTAGAGTTTTAGTTTTGTAGTAATTTGTATAGAACAAAAGAGTAAATACATGGAATAAGGACAACAAATAGATTAAGTATCATAAATAAGATGAATTGTGATTTTGCATTTATAAATAATGTTGATATAAGTGTAATGATTCCAACTACCAGCATCAAGTAACCACCAAGCTTGTTTGTTTTATTCCAGATGATTTCATTATTCATTGTCCAAGGTAAACGAAAGCCAAAAGTGCTATTTTGTTTCACTTTGAAAATTGTAGCACCTAAGATGATATACATAATTCCACCCAGTCCATAACATAGACTTGATATATTTAAAGAATGAAGTAAATCTAAAGAATATGCATAGAGAAAAGAACATATACATATTGATAAAACAGGAATACTGAAAAAGACAATATTTAGAATCGTTGCGTTTTCTTTATCGCTTTTTTCATCATAAATAGAAGCGAATACATAGATTAAATGAACCACTAATAGAAACAGCGGTAAACCAAGAATAAGATAGATTTTAGGTGCATATTCATCAACTGTTCCCTCAAAAGTAAAACGCATTGGTAATTTTGCGGGCAGTATATTCCATAGTATTAATCCAATAAAAAGAGGTAATATTGTTAATACTGAAGTGATTAGAATTTTGTTTTTGTATTTAAAAAACATGATAATCTCCTTAAATGAATTACTAAATATATTTATAAATATAACTGACCACGTAACACATATTTCTAGTTAAAGTACATACTTTCG
>CAJJTI010000186.1 GCA_905194705.1 uncultured Solobacterium sp.
GTATTATCCAGTACTAGAGATATCTTTAAAAGACGGGTTATGGTTGACGCTTACTGTAAAATTAGTAATAGTTTGAGATCATATATGTATGATTTAATCTCTGTACTGTCGAATTTGAATAATAGCATAGTTTAAGAAAACCGCAAAAATATGCGGTTTTTTTTGAGAGTATTTTAGGGTATCCGAAATAAGAGGCTGATTTTCTGAGTTTATTCTTGGTGTTAACCTCTTTTATTTTGAGTATCATTCCGCAAAATAAGGTTGAACATTCTGTAAATCCATTTGAAAACGAATCGTTACTCTTCTCTAAGCCATCTGCAAAGATCGATAACTTGAATACCTTGATAATCATATGTTTCATGACGTGTTCTTGCAATAATCAACTTAGGGTATGCATCTTTTATCGCAAGTAATGGTGTGTATTCTCTTTCAAATGTTTTTTCATCCGAAATATTATCACTTACTTGAATATATATTTGTGTATTACGTTTCTTGGCAACAAAGTCGATTTCTTTTTTATACAGTTTGCCAACATATACTTCATAACCTCTTCTACGTAGCTCTAAATAAACAATGTTTTCGTATACTCTTCCATAGTCCATATTTCGTGTACCATTTACTGCATAACGAAAAGAAGAATCACAAAGATAATACTTACTATTGTTGGTTAGGTATTTTTTTCCTTTTAAATCATATCGTTTTGCTTCATAAAATAGAAAAGCATTTTCTAAATAACCAATGTATTTTGAAACAGTCTTTCTTGTTATTTCACTTTGATTATTCTTGAAAGTCTCACAGATATTATTTGGAGAAAGCAAGTTTCCAATGTTATCCATCATAAATTCGGATATATTCGTAAATTCTAGTTTATTTCTTATTTTATACTTTTCAACTAAATCTCGAATAATAATAGTTGAATAAACATCTCGTACATAGTCATATTGTCGATTTTCCGTTTTATAAACATAAGCACCAGGCATGCCTCCAGTTTTGACGTATTGATCAAAAGCATCATCATATCCATCTGTGATTTTATAATAAGTTAGATATTCCTTAAATGAAAATGGGTATACTTTTATTTCCATTGTTCTTCCAGTAAACAGTGTTGCCAAATCTGAGCTGAGTAAAAATGCATTAGAACCTGTAATATAAATATCATAGATTCCCTTTGCATAAATGCTATTAATTGCAAGTTCAAATTGAGGACACATCTGTACCTCATCAATTAGCAGTACATTTGTCATTTCTTCTTTGTATTGATTCATAATATATTTATGCAAGGCATGATATTCTAACAAATGATCAAATTCCAACTCTTGAAGGTTAATCATCACAATATTGATTTGTTCATTTAATGATTTTAAATATGTGATAAATTCCTGAAGTAATACTGATTTCCCACTACGCCTGATTCCAGTAATAACCTTTATATCGGGGGTACCATATAATTCAATCAACTCATCTAAATATTTTTTTCTAACAATAAGTTGCATAACATCCTCTCCTATTCCCACTTTTTAAAAATTATTAAATTTTCGGTAATAACTATCACAAGCATAATTTAACACAATTAGTGGGTTCTGTCATTATTCTATTCCCGATTTTTGATAAATATTCATTTTTCGGTAATAGAATGATCCTTTTAATTTCTAATAGTGTGAACATCATGTTGCTCACTTGATTAAAGAAAAGCACTAGCTGAAGTGCTAATGCTTATCGAAGCTCAGGTAAACCTAAACTGTTAATTGCTTTTATAATGATAGACCAGGTTATTTCATAACAAATATCTAAATCATCATAGTTTTCATTCCATTCTTTAATGTAGGAAATATATTATGGATAAACTTCTTATATTCCTTTTCAGTTAAATCAATACTTGTTTCGCATTCTAAAGTACCAATAGAATCTGAATAAGAATCAACAAACCGATCTTTAATCTTTTTTATAGCAATCTTTTGATATCCTTCATAAAAACCACCCATTTCAGATTCAACTGAAGTAGTAGAAGTTTCATCAATAGGTAAAAATGAATAACAAACATCTTTATGACAATGAAAACAATATCAACTTGAAGGTGGCATCGTTTTGCCACGTACCAAATAAATTTTATGATCATCTATATCTTTTTGAAGTTGAGTAGTCATTGTTGGAATTCTATAAACAATTTTTGCCGTTTCATGACCACAATGAGAACAGCAAATTCTTATATTCAATGTGCAATCAGCCTACACCCTGTTTGATCGTCAAGAAGCGCAAAAAAATCCGTCAGCTTTCTACCAGGATTAGTAGGCTAACGGATTATATTTTTAAACAGTGCGATAAACTTGAAGTTGTCAGCGAAGCACTTGATAGCGAACTCTAATATAGGAGTCATTTAAAACAGTGCACTCAATGAGTTTCAATACGCCCATCTTAGATAGTTCATTTTCTGAAAGAATGGAACTGCCGTCTATTAAAGAAGCGGTTTCTTTGCCGCCAATCAGCACCGGAGCCACAACGACATCAACATAATCAAACAACTTCTCACGAAGGAATAATCCGTTCACCGTTCCGCCGCTTTGAATCGTCAATCTTTCGCATCCATACAACAATTTCAATTCATGAAGTGCCTTTTTCAGCGATAGTTTTTCCTGAAAAATAATATGGAGATTGTTTTCCTTAACGTTATATGCCGGATGATTTCTATTTGATGTAATCAGCACAAATATCTTAGATTTTTTGCAGAAATAGGTTACACCATGCTCGGTCAAATGGCTGTTATCCAACAAGACAAATGAAACGGGTGTCTTATCAGGAAATGGCTTTTGGTTTACACCCATTTTTTCCTGTACACGTCCGGTGTTAAAAGACCAAAGGTCGGTTGTCTGCTCAATCTCATAATACTGCGGCAGGCCCTCTTTCAACCCGCTTATCTTTGGGAAATCCTTATCTACGTCTAAATCATCCG
>CAJJTI010000187.1 GCA_905194705.1 uncultured Solobacterium sp.
TTTTAAAATACTGAATTAGTTTATTGTAATCAGGTTCAAATTTGCAATCTTCAAGAGTAAAATCTAAATCAACATCTGTTTTAATAGTAGCAAGTGTTTTGCTTAATAAAGCCGATTCTTTTCCAGCTTGAATTTTCTTACCCGTTGCACCTTTTATTTCTTCGGCGTGATCTAATACATTTTCAACTGTTTCATATTCACTTAATAGTTTTAAAGCAGTTTTTTCTCCAATTCCTGCAATACCTGGAATATTATCACTGTTATCGCCCATCAAACCTTTTAAATCAATAATTTGAGATGGTACAATTCCCATCGTTTCTTTTAAATATTCTGGTGTAACAATCTCAAGTTCAGTTAATCCTTTTTTCATTAACATGACTTCAATATTGTCATCAACAAGCTGTAGTAAATCATGATCACTGCTAAAAATCACAGTATGACAATCTTTTGAATGTTTTGCCATAGTACCAATTAAATCATCAGCTTCAATATCAGCTTTTTCTACCCATTTAATATTAAAACTGTCAAGATAATCTCTTACTAATGAAAATTGAGCAACCAGTTCATCTGGTGCAGGTTTTCTACCACCCTTGTAATCAGCATATAAATCATGTCTGAATGTATGTTTACCAGCATCAAAAGGTACAAGTATGTAATCTGGTTGTACGATTTCAATTGCTTTTTTTAACATTAGTGCAAAGCCATAAATAGCATTTGTTGGTAATCCTGTACTTGAAGTCATTGGTTTACCATATGCAGTAGCATAATATGCTCTAAAGAGCATTGAGTTACCATCAACTAATAATAATTTTTTATTCATATCTTTTCGTCCTCAAATGTATTATACCAAATTAAACTTTCTTTAAAAAAAGACGCATGCGCATCTTTTTATTCTCTATTTTCTACCATCAACTCTAACACTTGAAGATTTTCATACATAATGGAAATGTAATCTTTACCACTGTTTTTTTCATCTTCTGTTAATGATGACAAATTGCTTAGCTCAACTCTTGTAAGACCTAATTCTTCTTGCAATTCATCAAATAATTGAATCATATCTTCTGTCATATTAGGTTCATAAACAATATATTTCACATTATCTTCCACAATACGATTTTTAATGACTTCTAACTGAGATTTTGTTGGTAAAGCACCATATTTTGACAAGATAACAGGATAGACTTCAAAATTGTATGTTTTCTGCCAGTTGCCAAAACTTGATGTCATTGTTACGAAGCGTATTTTTTTATTGTTATTGAGAAGTGAAGAAGATAGTGACTGATATTGAGCATCAAGATTAATTAAATCTGTTTCTAAATCTTTTAGATTTTCATCAAATACCTGTATCTTTTCCGGAAATTTATTATCAAGCCATTTGCATATATCTTTTGCCATACTTAACATAACAATAGGATCAGTCCATAAATATAAGTCAATTGTATCTACATCCAATTTATCAAATGCTGGATCATCATAATATGGTCCTTCTATATAAGTAACTTGATTGTTTGCAAATACTGGTGTATAGCGTTGAAACTTATATACAGCATTTAGACTGGATAAATCTAACCTGGATACTTCTGTTTCACTAATTTCTGACGAATATAATGGTAAATATGGTTCAAGTTGACCAATATGCATTAAAACAGCAGAGTTTTCTAAAATTTCTTTATAATTAGATTTAAGTGTAGCTCGTTGAATAATAGAATCTGTTTGAATAGATTCATATTCAATTGTTTCATCTGTCAATCGATTTAATATATATTCAATTGGATAAATTGTATATGCAATTTTCGTTTTCACTGGAGCACATCCTGTTAACATGCTGCAACTTAATATCATTGCTAAGAAAAGAGATAATATTTTTTTCATATAAACCTCCTATTACTCTGTTGTGACAATTTCTTCATAATGTACGATAACCCTTAAAGCTAGATATACAGGAATACCAAGCATAATTCCTACAGGACCTGCTAAAGTTCCGCCAGCTAATATAGCAAATAGTGCCCATAAAGGCGGAATTTTCACATTATGAGAATGAACCATTGGCCCAGTTACATAAGCATCAATATTGGATAATATAATAATCGCAATCACTAAAATAATAACTTTATTTATTGGTAACGTTAATGAAGTTAAGATACCAATAGTATTAGCTAATGTTCCCCCAAGATAAGGGACAATTAAACCTATTGAATATAATATTGCAATAATCATCCAGTCACAATGACCAATAAGTATATATAAAATAGAATATTCTATAAATTTAATGACCATCAAAATGATTAGAGAACTAATATAATCTCCTATCTCATGACTGATATTGTGTAAATAAATTGGATAGGTATGTTTTATATTAAAAGCAATCTGATAAATTCTACCAGCAATATTTTCCCATCCATAACACATATATATTGAGATAATAAATGTCAAAATTGTTCTCGTTAAAACACTAATTGTATTAGAAAATACTTTAGGAATATTTACATTTACAGAAATTAAATCTTTTGTATTATTTAAAATTTTCACCAGCTCTTTCATCGCTTCCTGTACCCAAACTGGAGCTGAACTTTCTGATACTTCAGTATAAATATCAAACAAGTTATTAATACCGCTGGTCATGGAAGTAATTAAACTGGAAAGTCTTGAATATACCATTGGAATTAATGTAAAAACTAACCACATAAAAGCAACGATAATAAAGATATAAAGTATTGGAATAACTGCTTTACGTGATATTTTTTTGTCTTCTAAAAGTAAAATAAAAGGATGTAAAACATAGGCTATTGCAAAACCATAAACAAAAGGCTGAAGGATAAACCATATTTTAGATAAAATACCCTTCCATACTATATCTGTTTCTTTGAGAAGAAATACAATTAAAAGCACAAATATAATTTTGAGTAATGTTTTTATCTGTA
>CAJJTI010000188.1 GCA_905194705.1 uncultured Solobacterium sp.
TGAAGTGAACTTAATTTTAAATTTTTGCTTGACTTATTATAGTAAGTTACTCCACTATATTTCAATCTATATGTAATTTGAATTGAAATATTATCTAAACCACCATCTGCATCATATCCAATGTGATTGTTTCCTCTTAAAAGTTGAAAATACTCTGAGCTTTCTGTTAGATAATGATTAATTTCAGTTTGAACACCTCCAGATAATAAATAAACATGTTTGTTACCTGTAACTGTTGATATGGTTACTACATCCCCTGCTGACATTACTAAAGGTTTGCCTTCTGATCCTATAGAGATTACCTTATTTGATTCCACATGAATAATCTTCGGATTCTTTACTGTACCTTTTGCAGTAATTTGAATAGTAATACCAATATCATCTGTTGCCGTTTCATTAACAATATTTTGAATTTTAACAAGAGATCTATAACCTATTTCTTCCTTTATCGCTTTAAATTCATGTATGAATTTAAAAGACGGATTCCATTCAGCTAAATAAACATTAATAGCACGCTCATCATAAAAGAATGGATCAGGACATAAAAGTGATATGGTGGCTCTTCTTGATTCAGAATCACCTGTAACACTAATTGATTCAACATAATAATCAATTATCTTTGCGGTACCATCTTCTGTATATTTCAATTGACCCTTTGAATCAATCTTAAAACATCTATATAACAGTTCACGATTAAATTTGTGGCTGTCTTTATCTCTTAGATACAAGACAATATTTCTCATTTCTGCTACAGAGCCTTGATACGTAGAGCCATCAATCATAGTGTTTTCTACTGTAGACACTTTATTTTTAATCGAATATATGCCATCCACAGACTCTAATATAAAAGGAGAGAATGATACTCCAAAATAGAGTGAAATACCATCCTCATTTGTACATGTAATTAGTCTGTTGTCCATTACACACCTCTCATACTTAATATTAGCTCTCGAGTTTTATTTCGAGTTTGTCTCGCAACCTCACTCGGAGACAATTCTTTCGGACTTTGAATAGTAATGTTTTGAGTAAATCCATTTGAACCACCGGAACTAAAACTACCATCACTAAATGATGTATCGATTTGTCCAACTAAAGCTGTATTCATATCTGTCATAGCTTTCTGAGCCACATCCATATTGTCTTCAATACCATCAGCAATACCAGGTGGTAACCATCTACCAACTTCTTTAGCCATTAATTTTGAAGGTGAATGAATACCAAAAAAATCTTTTACTCCATTGACCAACCTACTACATGCACTTTTGGCTGTTTCAACAAGACTACCTACTGCATTTGTAATACCATTAGCAATACCGGCAATTAAATCAGAACCTAACTGTCCCCAGTCTGTAGCCATCAATGTATCCCAAATAGCAGAAACGATTTGTGGAATTGCCAAAATAATGTCTGGAATAGCGTTCAATAATCCTGTTATTAAATTCAAGATGATTTCAATACCCTTTTGAACAAATTGAGGTAAATTAGACAAAATAGTCGTTAGCAATGATGTCAATACAGTAATGATACCTTGTACAATAGACGGTATTGAATTTAATAAACCTATAATAATAGATTGAATAATTTCCCAACCGCTCATTAAAAAAGTAGGTAATGAATTCATTATTGAAACTAATAATTGCGAAATCATATCCATCATAGTAGCGATTGCCACTGGAATATTCGTTTCTAATCCTGTAGCTAAGTTTTGCATGATTTCTAATGCAGCAACTGTCACTGCTGGCATACCTTCAAGTATTTTATTACAGATGTCTTGTAGCAAAGTACCAATACCACCTAACAGTTCTGGAAGTGAAGCAATAATATTTCCAAGCATAGGTAATAAGTTATTAACAACAAAATTATTTATCGTAACCATCAATTGATTTAACGGCTCTTTAATACTTTCACCAAGCGTAATATTTGCCATTAAATTCTCTGCCGCCGCTTTCATTGCACCAAATGATCCTGTTAAAGTTGTTTTAGCTTCCTCTGCAGCAACACCAGATATATTTAATTCTTCTTGTATTACATGAATTGCAGAATAAACATCACCTAAATTATCAATGTTATATTTAACACCTGATAGTTTCTGTGCGTCCTTCAATAAGCGTTGCATTTCTGTTTTAGTGCCACCATAGCCTAGCTTCAGATTGTCTAGCATAGTATAGTTTTGCTTTGCAAAGCCTTGATATGCACTTTGCACCGCTCCAATATCTGTACCCATCTTGGCACTGTTATCAGCCATGTCTAAAATAGCCTGATTAGCCGCTTCAGCAGCACCTTGAATATCATCACCAAATGCTTGCTTTAATGATGCACCAAATGAAACTGCTTGTTCTGCATAGCTATTGGCTGATATACCAGCCATTGCTGCAGCAGATGCATAATCTTTCATTGATTGTGCAGCATCACCATAAATGGTTTCAATGCCACCAAAAGATTGTTGTAGTGCTCCGCCGGCATCTAATGATTTTTTAATAATTGTTCCAAGTCCTGCAGCAGCGATAACACTTTTGAATTTAGATATCAATTGATTACCAACCGATTCTCCTGCGTCTCCACCTTCGTTGCCTATCGCTTTTTTAATTTTACCGGAGATTCCTTCCGCCGATGGCACAATCTGCACATATGCTTTACCTAGATCAGCCATTCTTTTTTCTCCTCTCTATAATGGTTTTGCGATATTTTTCAAATTCTTCCACTGAATTAAATTCAATTGCTTTTTCTTCAATGTTCTCAATCATTTTTTCAAATATTGATTTAGGTCGATTCCTTCCTTTTTGACCATCTTTTGTTTTTGCCCAAACTAAAAAAGATAATCTATCGCACGCTGAAGCAAGCAATAAAGTATCTGTTGAATATCGCATACCATTTATTTTCATTTTTATTCTTGAATC
>CAJJTI010000189.1 GCA_905194705.1 uncultured Solobacterium sp.
CAGTTAAATTATGCAAGAATCAATTTAAATACAGCTGATTTAATTGCCTGGACTGTCATTATTATACTTATATCGATTATATTCAATTTTATTTTTCAATTATTGTTACAGTATAGATTGAAGGAGGAACAATATGGAAAGACTAAATGCGGAAGCTCTTCACACAATTGACACTATTGTTGAGCGTCACGCACATGAAAAGGGACCTGTTATTGTCATGTTGCATGAAGTACAGGATTCTCTTGGCTACATTCCTTTTGAAGCTATGGAAAAAATAGCAAATGCAACAGGAGTAAGTGCAGCTGAAGTATTTGGAGTAGTTAACTTTTATGCCGGGTTTACTACTGTACCAAAAGGAAAACATGTTATTAATGTATGTTTAGGCACAGCATGTTATGTTAAAGGCAGTCAGGCTTTAATTGATAAAGTCATTGAATTAACAAATGCTCAAATTAATTCTACAAGTGAAGACGGAATGTTTTCATTAGATGCAACCAGATGTCTTGGAGCTTGTGGTCTAGCACCAGTATGTGTTATTGATGGAAAAGTTTTAGGTAATTGCACAGTTGAAAGACTAACACAGGAAATTGCAGCAATTAAAGCTAAATAAAAATTTTTATAATCAATTGTATACGCTTACAAATCTTTAAAGGAGTGAAGAGATGAAAAGTTTGGATGAATTAAAGGAGTTAAAAGAACAATCTTTTAACAAAATAGAATTAAGATTAGACAATCGTAAATATAAATTAGTTGTACATTATTTTGATAAGGATGAAACTTCTTGTAAAAACTTAGTTAATTACTTATTTAATAAAGTTGAAGAGGAAAGTTTAAACTGTTATGTAATCTTAGGTGAATCATTAAATACCGATTCACAAGCTATTTCTGTAGTTGAAAAAGACAATTCAACAACTTATGGAAATATCACAAAAGAAATTGCAGATGAAATTTTAAATTCCCATATTCAAAATGATATTGTTTTAGAAAAATATATTGCGAAGTAGGAGAATAATATGTATAGAGTAAATATTTTATGCTGTGGTGGTACTGGTTGTACTGCCAGCAATTCAACAGAAATCGTTGATAATCTCAATAAATGTATTCAAAAATATCATTTAGAAAATGAAGTTAATGTAGTTAAAACAGGTTGTTTTGGCTTATGTCAAAAAGGTCCTATTGTAGCAATTTATCCTGAAAAAGTATTCTACTCTCATGTAAAACCTGAAGATGCAGAAAAGATTATTGTTGATCATATTATGCATGGTTCTGTTGTAAAAGATTTAGAACTTTATGATATTGATCCAGAAACAAATGAAAAGATTCAAAACATCGACAAGATTAAATTCTATGAGAAGCAAGAACGTATTGCATTAAGAAACTGCGGCAAGATTAATCCTGAAGATATTACTGAATATATCGCTATGGATGGTTATGAAGCGTTAGGTAAAGCCTTAACAACAATGACACCTCAAGAAGTAATAGATGTAATGAAAGCTTCTGGATTAAGAGGTAGAGGTGGAGCAGGTTTTCCAACAGGTTTAAAATGGCAATTTGAAAAAGACCAGGAAGCAGATGAAAAGTATGTTATCTGTAATGCCGATGAAGGTGACCCGGGTGCATTCATGGATCGTTCTATTCTTGAAGGTGATCCTCATGCGATTATCGAAGGTATGGCAATCATGGCTTATGCTGTTGGTGCTCAAACTGGTTATATTTATATCCGTGCAGAATACCCAATCGCTGTTCATCGCTTAAAGGTCGCAATTAAACAAGCAAGAGAATTACATTTATTAGGTGATAATATTCTTGGAACAAATTTCTCATTTGAACTAGAAATTAGACTTGGTGCAGGTGCCTTTGTTTGTGGTGAAGAGACGGCTTTAATTGCTTCTATTGAAGGTAAACGTGGTATGCCTACTCCAAAACCACCATTTCCAGCTGTTAAAGGTGTTTGGGGTAAACCAACAAGTATCAACAACGTAGAAACATTAGCTAACGTTGCTCAAATAATCTTAAAAGGTGCTGACTGGTACAGCTCTATCGGTACAGAAAAATCTAAAGGTACTAAAGTATTCGCATTAGGTGGAAAGATTCAAAATACGGGTCTAGTAGAAATTCCTATGGGAACGACTTTAAGAGACATTATTTATGAAATTGG
This sequence comes from uncultured Solobacterium sp., assembly GCA_905194705.1. GTDB lineage: Bacteria > Bacillota_I > Bacilli_A > Erysipelotrichales > Erysipelotrichaceae > Bulleidia. Next base: position 2,159 of record CAJJTI010000189.1, read on the forward strand.
TGGTGGATGTCCTAACGGAAAGAAATTCAAGGCCGTTCAGACAGGTGGTCCATCAGGTGGATGTTTAACAGAAAAAGAATTAGATACCCCAATTGACTACGATAACTTGATTCAAGCTGGCTCAATGATGGGATCCGGTGGAATGATTGTCTTAGATGAAGACAGTTGTATGGTAGACGTTGCTAGATTCTATATGGAATTTATTGTGGAAGAAAGCTGTGGCAAGTGTACACCATGTAGAGTAGGAACAAAGAGATTACTAGAAATGCTCATCAAGATTACTAAGGGTGAAGGAACTCTAGAAATGCTAGATGAAATGGAAGAACTATGTTATCAGATTAAAGATACAGCACTATGTGGTCTAGGTCAGACTGCTCCTAACCCAATCTTATCTACTTTATCTCACTTCAGAGATGAATATATCGCTCATATCGTAGACAAGAAGTGTCCTGCTGGTGTATGTAAGTCACTATTAACATATAGTATTGATCCTGAATTATGTCGTAAGTGTTCATTATGTTCTAAGAAATGTCCTGTTAATGCAATTAGTGGTGTTGCTGGTAAAGAAAGCTTCCGTATTGATACAACTAAGTGTATTAAGTGCGGTACATGTTTAGAAACATGTCGCTTTGGTGCAGTTAGCAGAAAGTAGGAGGATTTAACTATAAGGAAGTCAAGGGATAAATGAAAGAAATTGGGGAATG
>CAJJTI010000190.1 GCA_905194705.1 uncultured Solobacterium sp.
GATTTGCCAGATGCCTGAAATGAATTTGGCAATATGCTCAATCTTCTCATCATCCGTCAGGCCTTTATATGAAAAGTTCTTCTCCTGCTCAATATCCCAATCCAAGGCTCTTCGCAAGTCTTCCCAATTCAGGTAGTTTACGGAATCTCCTTCGAGCACCCATTCTTTCTTGGAAATATCATACTGGCGGATTTCTCCTGCGTGCTTGAATACTCCCTCGAATATTCTTCGGTGCAGGGAAACATATCCGTTGGTATTGAAGGCAAAGGTCTTGCTGGCGAGAATCTTTGCGATGTTGGCTGAAACCTTATCTGCCTCTTCCTCGTCTTCATCCTTAGGTGTACGGACCGTCTTGCTCTGATAGTAAGAGTCAATCAGTTTTCTGGTTTCATCCAGAGTGATTTCTCCTTCGATATTTCGTTTAGCCACATCTATGAGATACGCCGATGGTTGCAGCCCATCTACAGCCTGCAATCCGATAGCCGTCTTCCAGTTCTCGGCACTTTCCTTCTGCGAAGGTTCTCCTTGTCGAAGATATTCATCGAAGGATGCGAACTCGTTGATATTATCTTTATTCATAGATGTAATGCTTGATATTTAACTTTGCAAAGTTACGACTATTTCCCGAATTTCCCAATGTTTTAGGTCAAAATATTAAAGAGTTGCCTATTTGTAGCTTACTCGTGTGCCCAAACATTATTTTTCTTAGAAAAACTTATTTAAAATGATATGACTTTCAGAAATAATCACTACCTTTGCATCAGAGTTGGAGCGGCATGAAAAGACTTGCCGTGATGAAGACTCAACTTTAATATAGAGCGTTTTGATATTATCCAAGGACTGAAATGTGGAAGTTTCAATACTTGTTTGGATAATGACAATCCAGTTCACGCATTAGGATTATTGTACCCTTTTCTTTTGGGCATAATATACCTCATAGCGTGGGCTATTGTTTCATTGTCAACAAGTAGGTCCTTCCACAACCTCAGTCCTGGCATATAAGCAATAGTTCCCACGCTTTTCCTTTTATTAACCGCTTACTTCTGGGAAACAGTTTGCAAAAGATATTTATTTATGAAGAAGTTTATATTTTTTTTGTCTGTCTGTTTAGGCTTTTTGAGCAGTTGTTCTAAAGACGACAATGTAGATTCTGAAAAGAATATTTCGAAAAATAGAGTCATAACAATAATGGAGTATGAATGGAGATTTGGAGAAAAATCTACATATGGAGATGTGTATGAAAAGTTTGTCTATAATGTGGATAATAAGCTTATTTCTAAAGAGACAAATTATAAGAATGCAATGGTAGGTCGTATTCCATGTTATTATACATATACTTACGATAATAAAGGGCATCTTATCGGATCTACAGAAACTGGTTTGTCTTCGTATATTTATAAATATACATTTAATTCAATTGATTCTATAGAGACAATGCAGAAGTATGGTAAAGATGGTAAACTTGATGAAGCTTGGACTTATACATATGATAGTCATAAGCGTCTAATTCAAGCTAAGCAGACTTACGGTGTCTTAATACCATATGTTGATGATTATTCTTATTCAGAAAATAATGTAAAAGTAGTAAGACATCGTGTAGATAATGGAGAGTTGTTTGGAACAACATTATATGTATATGATGAACATAAAAATTTAACAAAGGAAATTTGGATAAATGGAGATACAGGAAAAGAAGATTTATCGACCTTTAACGAATATACCTATAATGCTCAAGGAAAGGTGCAAAGAAAAACTATACATCAGTACCTTTTCCCAGAGAATGTGACATATAATGATTATACTTATAATTCCGATGGTAGCATAAAGTCTGTTCATGTATCGTATTCTTGGAAAGATGATCAATCAGATTTAGATTATTCTTATACTATTGAATAAATGAAAGAGATTGAACGTATAAATATTCATTCGCTAAAAGAAGTCTTTGAGGGTGAAGCAACAGGCTTCACCCCATGGCTAACAAAAAATATTGGGGTGTTAGCTGATAAGCTAGGTCTTAATCTGTCTGAACCAGAGAAGGAGCACAAGTTGGAGACAATGAAGGTGGATATTGTAGCTAAAGCAGGGGATGATGGCGAGAAAAATGTCATAATAGAAAATCAATTTGGTGATAGTGATTCTGATCATTTAGGTAAAGTGATTACTTATGCAGCACATCATCGAGCAGATTATGCTATATGGATAGTTGAAAAGGCAAGGGAGGAGCATATTAGTGCAATTCAAATGCTGAATGATTCTGAAACTCCATGTAATTTCTATTTTGTTGAGGCTAAGGCTGTAAGTATTGGTGAATCAAAACCTGCAGTATTATTCAGCGTTGTTTGTGAACCCGCAAATGAAAAGAAAGAAACTGTCCAAAAGTCATCTACAGAACAAAAGTTAATGGCTTTTTGGACGGCTTTTACAGAATATGCGAATAGTAATGGTGCCGATTTTCAAAAAATGCCACAGTCTTATCATTGGATGAATATTTCTACAGGAACTACAAAGGTTCATTATGATTTATTTATTCGTAAAGGTTCTGTGTCTGTTCGCCTTTTGCTTGATAGTCCAGATAAAGCTGAAAACAAAAAGCATTATCGGATGATAGAAAAAGACAAAGATACAATTAACGAGTCTTTTGGCAACCCTTTGCAATGGAATTTGGCAGAGGAAAATAAAACAAGTGTTATCTTTGTTACAAGTTATGAAAATGGAGGATATGAGCAATCGGATTGGAAACCAATATTTAAATGGTTGCTTGATACTTATATTTTGCTGAGTAAAATTTTTGCACCCTATATTGATAAAATAAAAAGTGAGGCATAATGCTTCACTTTTTGTTTGAGTAATTCG
>CAJJTI010000191.1 GCA_905194705.1 uncultured Solobacterium sp.
AGTAACTCATATGAATTAATATCATATGTATTTGGATGCGATGCTCCAATTTGATTCCTCATATCAAGAATATGACATAACTTTCTATACACTATGTCTGATATCCACTCTAATTTCTTTAATGTATCAAGCATCACTTTGTCTTTAATTCCTGGTAAATCTGCTTCGTCCTTATACTGTTCTCTAAACTTGTCAGATACTGCGTTATCAAAAAAAGTGTCTAAACCATAAAATATAATTTTCTTTCGTAAACTAACTACAACTTCATCCCATACAAAATTTAATGATGCATCAAACAAACCAATTGCCGCGCCAGCTACAAATTTTGATAAATATCTTGCATCACGTTTTTGTTCTTCGGGCATATTTATTATTAGATTTGGCAACATATTCATTATGTTTTCTCGTTCATCCATTGATGCAATTACATTTTGTGATGGTAATCCAAGTGCATCTAATAATTTTTCAAACTGCGTTACTTGAGTAACTATTCCCTGTTCGACTATAGTCATTTCATCTTTCATATTTTCCCTAACGACTTAAATCCAATATCTTCTTAACTGATATAAAATCATAATTTTTTGAAAATAAATAACAGAACTAGAAGTTTAATCAAATATCAATTGTTCACATTTACTATTAATATAATATTATCATATAAATATGCAAAATACAATTAAAAAGTAAAAAATAGTTGTAGACATGATTATATAATAGAAACATACCTTTTAAATACAGGAATGTTTGTTTCCTTTCCTTAAGTTTAATAGAAGAAATCGCCTATCAGCAGATATATTATTTTTCTATAAATTTTGATAAATCTCTTTTCTCTACAGTTTTCCCACTTTTAATTTTAATCAGTGAAGGAACTTCTTTAACATTAAATTCCTTGCATATTTTATTTGTGGCACCACTTTTTCTCTAGTAGTCAGTATTAAAGTAATAAATTTTTTTGGGCAATCGATAATCATTATTGTTAATGTAACGTTGAAATTTTATACAATTCGGACAAGAAGGCCTACCGAAATAGACAAAGTATTCCTTATCAGAATCAAATAGGGAGATGTCGCGGATTGTTTCAACTTTGATTTTATAAGATGGCTTTAAATTGATATACAGCGATGATATGACGCAGATAATCACCAAATATATCAATTTTTTCTTTAAGGATTGCAAAAATTTTTAACAACAATTGCCCAATTTGTTTCAGTTCTATGTAGCTCGATATTCCAAGGTGTTTTATTAGGCCCTGCAAATATAACATGGCAATTAAATTGTGCCTCCATACTAGCTGTGTTTTTCCATTTGCTACTTGACTTATGTTTTTTGTATAACAAACTCCAGGCTGTAGCTGCATGAACTGCTATTACATTTGCATTATTATAGGTACGACCATATAATTTATTTGTAGGAGTAATGCTTAAAGAAACTACACCCTTTCTTGTTATCCATTTTACGCTTTTGAAATATTCATTATAAGTGTACGTTTTTATGGAAGCTTTTAGCATATCCATAGTTATATTTTGGTCTCTGTAGACAGTTTTATAACTGTTAGTTTGTTTGGCAAATGCAGCATTATAAATTTCTAAGTATTCGTCTCCAGTTAAACTAAAACCATCATCTTCTCCATAAACAGGATTAGCAATTAAACAAGTTAGTGCTAACGTAAGGCAAATTAAAAATGATATTAATTTATTCATGTTTCCTCCTCACGCCGAGCAATGAAAGCGATTTCTTTAAAAATAGTTTATCATAAGATATTAATTTACGTCAATAAGTATATTGATAGAATATATATACTTTTTTCTTTCCCAATTGTAAAATGAAACTGGAATTAAGGAATTGGGATAAAGGGGCATGCCCCTTTATCCCAATTCGCGCGGCCGCAGGCCCACTATTCTCAATTTTTGTATAAAAAAGTCCATAGAAATCGTATTATATAGTTACCACACTTTATAAGGAGATTTCTATGAACAGCATTAATATATCACAAAAAGCAAAAAATAAACACCTTAATTTTTCTCATTATGAATTCATCATCAATTCTTTGATTCAGTTCAATGCTTCCCATCCTGGTAAGCGTAACATTGGCAAGACTCAATTCATTAGAGAATTAGCTTCTACTGTAGGCACTACCGTCTCTAATGTCTATTCGATCATTAAGGATGCCACTATAACTATCAAAGATACTCATCTTAAAATTCATTATGAACTTTCTGCCATGGCTGCATTTGAAAAGAGATCCAAGAATCATAAGATTCCAAATAACTCTAAATTTGAAAAATCAAAAGAGTTCATCTCTCTTGTCGAACAGGAAGTAAAATCAAATAGATTATCCTCTATTGATGAGACCATAAACTATTTAAAGCTTCATCAGCCAGATATTATAAAGAATATGGTGACTGTGTCTACTAAAACTTTTTACAACTATGTACATCAGGGAAAAACATCCATCAAGCCTATTGATCTTCCTCGCATGGTCAGAAGAAAGACAAAAAAGAACTGGAAGTCATACATTCCAAAAAGACAGAAAGGCACTTCCATTACAGAAAGACCCGAATATATCAAGGACAGAGAAGAATTCGGACACTGGGAAGGTGATCTAGTTACTGGACCTAGAGATGGACAGAATGGTGCCTATCTTACTCTCATTGAAAGAAAGACACGCTTCTATTATATGATTCCTATCTCTGCTAAATCTTCAAAGCAGGTCTATATGCAGATAAACAAGCTTCATAAGTTTTATGGTGATAGCTTTAAGGATATCTTTAAATCTATCACCTTTGATAACGGTAGTGAGTTTTCTAGATGGAAGGATATAGAGCAGAAGC
>CAJJTI010000192.1 GCA_905194705.1 uncultured Solobacterium sp.
AATCACAAAAAATTAGTATCTTTGCATTCGGAATTGTCTAATGCATTTCATAAGATTATATTTAAAATGCCTTTTAATTTTAAATTTTAAAATTATGAATAAATTAGTTACAATTCTCAGAGGATTGACTGACCAACTAGTTCATGTGCGTTCTTACGTACGAACTAGATATGGACGAGTAGAAAACGTATGCGAGCATTATCGCAGATATCCAAATTCTACCATTCAGTTCTAATCCTCGGCTGGAGTAGCTTCCGATAGGTAGCAACTCCAGTTTTTTATATCCCTTCTATTTCTTTCAACCATGATTCTATTTGCCTAGAAGCATCTTTACTCAAAACAAATTCCAAATGATTACTATCTATTGAATAAAGCAAGCATAAAACATCCCTTGCCACTCGTTGTTTCTCCGTTTCCGAAACGAGTTCACAATTATATTTCATCGCCTTTACACGCTCTTTTGAATGACTTTCTCCATTCAATAAAAGACGTAATACTGTATTCTTGAAATATTCTTTCTTATCAGAATCCTTCAATACTGTATCCAAACATTCCTCATCAGTATAACCATTAGCATAGTTAAATGAGAAATATGCTTCTAGAACTTTTCTCATTTGATTACCTATTGTGAAACTATCATCAGACACATTACCATCTTTTGCGAATTCAAAAATCTCATGGAGCAATTGTTTATACTCAGAAACATTACTTCTGTTCTCAAACTGCAATTTTTGATCAGACAAGAATATAAGTTTTTGTTTCTTATCAATAATGAGTTCATTAACTTTGAATAAATCCAATGCTACTTGTATGTCATGTGTTAAGACCAATGCCTTGCTATGCGAGTTTCCCTTATGCATTTTAGCCAATTGCCACTTTAAAAAAGAGATTACACCAATTCTGTTTTCAAAATCAAAACTCGATACAGGATCATCTATTACTGCAAGTATCTCATCAGTATATTTGGTATCCTCGTTTTTACCTTCAAATAAAGACGCAAAGAAATAACACAATCCAATGATATTACGTTCACCTAAGGAAACATCTTTAGGTTTTACTTCGTAACCTTTAGACTTTAACCGATAACAGCCTTCACCTTCAACCAACACGAGACGATTCTTATCATAAAAGATAAAATGCAAAGCTTGATTGATAAAGTTTAAGGCAATTTTTACCTGCTTCTTTTCTTGCTCTAAACTAAGAATTGCACTTCTATAATTTTCAATCTGTTTCTCTACATTCGCTATTTTCGATTCATTATCTTCTTGCATTGCCAGAGCTTTGAAATAAGCCTCAAACAAACCTTTGTTAGTCAAAAAAGCAATTTTATTATTAATCTCTATCAATTTATCTTTCAGCGCTTCTCGTTCATCTATTGCATTATTATAATTTTCAATTGCTTTTGATAAATTGTCACAAGCCTTATTATAATCAGATATAGCCTTATCAAACTCCGCTATATCAAAATCAAAACGAGTATCAGCGTAAATATTTGCAATCTTTACACCTATCTGTGTTCTTATATTTGCCAAATGTCTATTAAGCACTTGGACAGTTTCGATAATTGCTCCTATCTGATTTATAAAAGCATCATTATTAGTACTAGGCAGAGAAGGTTCTACACTATTGATAGAATTCATGATACTATACAGGCGGCCCTTATATTCTTCTGCACTTTTATTAAAGAACTTATGGATTCTCGATTGCAAATCACTTTTTTCTGATTCAGTAAGTTCTCTCTGGCAAAGAGGACATACATGAAGTTCCGAATCTGCCAGAATGGTATCTACCTCATTTATATACTTACTGTATTTTCCTTCAGCTATACTAATAATGATTTTATCTCGCTCTGTAAGAGTAGGCTTTTCGATATGTATATTAAGCAAGTTTAGAATCTCCTGCAATGACATAGTCAAACCAAAAGATTCCTTTGACCAAAAGAGTTTGACAGCATTATTCGTCGACTGATACAACACAAAATCATGTTTGAATATTTGCTGCAATTTTGGCAACGTTTCATCTTTCGTTATTGTATGAACTAAACCAAATAACCTAGTTATAACATCATCAGTTATCTTGCTATTTGTTTTTGTGTTTTTTATGTGAGAATCCATGCTTGCCCACCCATTCAAACCATTTTTTAGATTTTTTCTACAAGATAAAGGTGAAGCATTATTCCTTGCATTGCTAAGATGTTCTCTAAGTTCTAACAACTTTGAATAATCACCTTGCAGCTTGCTTTGCGATATTTTGAGTTTTTCGATTTCTGCATCAACTTCTACCTGTTTACCAAGCATAACTATCGTACCGACACCATCACTGTCAACTAGAACTTTTTCCTTAACAAAATCTTCATTAAACACATGGATTGACGACTTATCAATATCCGCATTGAAACTAACAGTATATTTCCTTTCCTCACTGTCTTCATCTCCATTCTTCGAGAATTCCCGAATAGCTCGAGATATAGAAGATTTTCCACTACCATTTCTACCATACAAGATATTTAAAGTGTTTTGGAACAAAGGAAAGTCATCAGTTTCATTAACGAAATATCCTCCTTGAACTTTTAAACTTAAAATATTCTCTAACATAAGCTATAACTTTTAGTATAATGACTATTTAGTCCTAATTTTCTACCTATTGGCTACGATATAGCCATCCAATCTCTAAACTGCTACCATACTTTCATCAACTGCACGAAGCAATTGTGAATTCCTCCCCAGGCGGTCCCAGCCCGCACAATCTGGCGCAGACCTTTGATGGTCCGCCAACCT
>CAJJTI010000193.1 GCA_905194705.1 uncultured Solobacterium sp.
GTATAAAATTTTCAATGTTCTTCAATTTAGCCTTGACTTTTTATTTGCAGGCTTATTGTTCCAAGTCCATACGAATTAGTGATAACCACAATATACTTATGAGGTAAGTTTTTCCAATCAACATTAATAGGTAATTTCAATGTTTCCAAAGACTGAATTTCATTCGCTTTACAAGCTATAATGTTGACTGTTGCCAATGCCATATATTTGTTTATCATAGCATCTACATGGGATTTTTCCTTTATGTTTCTACTTCCGTCTCCAGGTAAATCAACTATATTTAATCCCGCTTCATTTATTACTTTTTTTGAAAAATACTTTTGAGGTATGTATATGTGCAGAATATCCTTACTCGCAGAATCAACCTCCACTTTCATTCTCACTTCTCTAATTTTCTCTTGTAATTCTGTATCTGTACATAGTTCAATACAACCGTCACTTTCGCCATACTTTACACCATATAAATCTGCGTCAATTTGATGGTATATTATTGCGGTTGAAGTTGATGAATTACCTCTAGGAACACCAGCCCTTATATCGTTATAAACCTTTTTTTGAAATTCCGGTGCTATTCCTATTAGGCAAAGAATTAACGTTGTTTTTCCAATTTGAGGTGGACCATATATAGCAACCAGTTTTTCACCAACTCTGCTATTTTTTAATGACTTTGGCTTATAGATTACCTTTTTCTTAATTTCCTCAATAGTATTATTTTGCCATGTTTCTCTATCATCTAAATACTTCTCCAATGTCATATGCTTTTCTTGTGACCTCCCTGCATATGATATCTAAATCATTGTCTATCTTACTAATCGCTATCATCGCACTAGTCTTCTTAAATATTTGCTTATTTACGCCTGTTGCAGCTATTAAGTTTTCTTCGATTCTATCTCTAATTGCTTGCATTGCTTCATCATATGACTCTAAATACTTTGTCTTAATTTGTGATTGAATTGCAATTATAGCATTCTGAGCAGAACTTAATTCTGTCCTTTTAAGTCTATTAATATCTTGAACAATGGCTACACTAGATGTTTCCCTGCCATAATTAGACCTGCAGTAGCCGCAACAATTGGAACTGAAATTCCAAGACCCGCAGCTATTGTAGGTATTGCATCTAATACCCCATCTGCAAGAATATCTACACCTGTAATTCCCAAAGTTCCAAGTACTACCTTATCAACATTAGTGACTTTTTCAGCAATTTCTTTGTAACCGACCTGAAGTTTTTCATTTATTGTTTCCGGTATTATCAAGCTACTATTCTCTTCAGAGCTTTTATTTAACGTTGCTAAGCCAAAATGTTCTGCACCTAATTCAGCAATAACCTTCATTGTTTCAGCTGGATTATTATGCTTCGGTTGTGGCATATTATTTGTCTTAGATAGTAATGCGGCAACATCAAAAAGTATATTTTGACGTTTCGCTATACTTTCTTCGCTTAGAACAATATCTACACTTTCTTCAAAAACAGATAATTCTGACTGTTGATCCTCGAGTAAAATATGTCTACACTCATTATCATCAACAGCTTCTAAGCTTGTCTCTGTAATAGCATCAAAAAACGCATATTGGAAATCATAGACACCATTTTCACGTTTGAGAGCCGCCTCCACTCTTGCTCTTGCCCTCTTTATATCCTTAACATTTTCACCAAATACAGTCCTACGAATAATTCGTTCGTCTTTTACACCCAATTCTTTTGCGTACGAAGAATCACTAAATATTTTCTCTAATCTATCTCTGCTAGAAATAAATGATTTATCTAATGTACTATCTAACTTCGTTTCTATTTTCTTTCTACGATCCTTAACCACTTGATCAAACGCTTTAAGATATGAAGAATTTTCGAGATGGCTTTCAAGCATATCACCTGTATCACTTCCTAATGCGTCTTTAATTGCAGATAATTCTGGTCTTAATTCATCTTCAATAATCTCATAGATATATTGTGTACAATTCTTTCTTGCAGTTTCAATTGAATTACAATATTTTTCAATTGCTCTCTTTAATTCAACAATCCATCTTTCGTTATCTGTTTCATTCTCGTATTCACCAACACAAATTACACGATCTTCTTCTCCTTTTGATATTTTCATAACATCAATACAAGTATTTTTCACTGTAGCATTGTTGTCCTCACTCAAATCAGATTGGCTGATTGCATAAATTAAACTCTCTCCAAATCTCTCATGTATTTTATCCAATAAAACTTGATTATCGTACTTTGAAAAACTTGATTCATTAAATACAAATATTGATGTGTCAGAACATTTTACCGAGAAGTCAATCAGGCTTCTCCAATAATCATTTTTCTTTTCAAAACCTGGTAGTAACATAAATGCATAAGATTCATTGTTTAAATGTTTATATGGAACTCTTAATTCTAAATACATAATATTTAGATTAGTTTCTTCTCCAGATGATGCATTTCTAAAGTCCTCAGCATTCATCTTTACATTCTTCCTAATGTATGTTCCGGCATCTTGTTTCTCAAGTGTCATCGCGTACATTTCCGGTCCTTTGCACTCACCATTTTCGCATATAAAAACTGGAATTTTTTCCCCTACCCCAGTCTTAATATTGAAGTACTCATCACTTAATCCATAGAAATTCTTCATTAGTGTGGATTTTCCTGCCCCTTGCAGGCCTGAGATACAAATAATACCCTTCCCCATCATTTCATTAGCAATAACAATTTTTCTTAATGCTCTTACAATATTTTGATGAGATTTTCCCATGCTCTTTTCATTTGAACCGCTAATCAT
>CAJJTI010000194.1 GCA_905194705.1 uncultured Solobacterium sp.
AATAATTCCTGGTCTTTACGGATTTGACGTAACTGCTGTTCTTTGCGGTCAATGTCTTGATTCAAAGAAATTCTTTCTTCGCGTTTAGATTTAATATTTGAAGTAATTGAATCTCGTTTTGCATAAGCAGCGTTCAATTTTACAATCGTTTCATCTACTTCAGTATCTTTTGTATCATCAATTTCTATATCAGTAGGTGCAAGTAATGATAAATCATTTTTTAATTTTTCATATTTTGCTTGTTTGGCATCGACTAATGGTTCAAGAGAAGCCATAGAAATTCTTCTTTGTTGTAATGAACTAGATAAACTATTTCTAATACTTTCAGCTTCATCAAGTTTTTGGCGACATAAGGTAGCTCTAGCACGTTGTGCATCTATTTTGCCAGCTATTTCTTCGCTTTCCTTTTGCGCAGTAACAATTGTAGTATTGCGTTTTGCTTTACCACCTGTCATTGAACCACCTTTATGAATCACTTCGCCATTTAATGTAACAATTTTGTAGTTATGATTTGTCAAATTAGATAATTCATTTCCATTTTCAAGTGAATCAACAACAAATACATTTTGTAATAAGCTCTTTACAATAGGATCAAAAGTATGATCATATGTTACAAAATCACTGGCAAAGCCTAAGAAACCTTCAGTATTGTTACAGATAACTTCTGTTTCCTTAGAAATATAATGTGGTTGACATACAGTTAATGGTAAGAAAGTAGCTCTACCACTCTGATTTCTAGTCAAGAAGCGAATTGCATTTCGAGCACTTTCTTCATCACGCGTCACAATGTTATACATTGCTCCGCCAAGAGCTTCTGATATAGCTTGTTCATAGCCGTCTTTTGATACAATTACTTGTCCAATAACACCTAGGATACCATGTAATGCATTGGCATTTTCCATAACCACTTTGATACCAGCTTGTCTAGTTGAAGAAAATGGATCTTTTAATAAAGTATCTAAATAGTTTTTCTGATTTTCAAGGCTTCTTAAAATACTTAAAGCCTGTTCATTTTCATTACGTAAATCAAAAATAGATTGTGCGGTTGCACTTAATTTTTCACTGTCCAGCTTGATATCAACATTTAACTTATCTAGTCTTTCTTTACGATCAAGATATTCAGTCTTGGCACTTTCAAGTAAATCTTTTGTTTCTTTAATCTTCTGTTCACGATTACCTGTTTCAATGATATATTTTCTTCTTTCATCCATCTCTGTTTTACGAGATTCTAAAGAAGAAATAACATTAACACAATTCATCAGCTCATCTTGCAAATCATTAATCGCATTTTCTAGAATTGAAGCTTTTTTCTTTTCTTCAATTAACTTTGTTTCGTTAATTTGAATAGTAGTTGAATTCATCTGTTCTTTTGTTTCAATATCAAACAATGTCTTTTTTGCATCTTCAATAGAAGCGTTAATTTCATCTATTTCTTGAACCAGAACAGATATTTCAATTTCCTCTAATCTTTTCTTTTTATCACGATATATTTCCGCTTTATGAGCCTGTCTTTTTAATGGAGAAACCTGTTTTTCAAGTTCATTTAAAATATCTTGTGAACGATCTAAATTTTCTTTTGTTCTTGCAAGTCTTGATAAAGATTCAAGCTTTCTCTTTTTGTATTTTGCCACGCCAGCCGCTTCTTCAAAAACCCCTCTTCTATCTTGAGGTTTAGCTTCCGCAAAGCTGACTACATTACCTTGACTGATGATACTTAAAGAATCTTTTCCTAAACCTGTATCTAAGAAAAGTTCTACAATATCTTTTAATCTAACTTTATTTCTATTGATTAAATATTCTGCATCACCAGAATCTCTAAATAATCTTCTTGTTACTTCGATTTCATCTTTATCACTGTTTAAAATATGATTTTCATTACTGAAAACAAGTGTAACTTCAGCAAAGTTCTGCATTCTTCTATCAGCACTGCCTGAAAAAATAACATCATACATTTTTTCACCACGCATTTGCTTTGCACTCTGTTCACCTAATACCCATCTAACAGCATCCGAAATATTTGATTTACCACAACCATTAGGGCCAACAATTCCTGTTATCGGATAATCAAAAGATATAATCGTTTTATCTGCGAAGGATTTAAATCCCTGCATTTCAATCCGCTTTAAAAACATCTATTTCTCCTAATACCAAATAATTATATCAAAATCACAACTTAAATCATAGAAAAAGCAGATTTGACTACTTTCCTCATTCTATTTATTTTTTAAGAGTTCAACAATCTCTTCAAGAGCCTTTAATTCATCTGATTTAACAGATTCTTTAGCTGGCTCTTCTTCTTTTGGCTTACTGAGTTTATTCTTCATAGTATTAATTACTTTAACAAACAGGAAGATACATAAAGCGATAATCAAGAAATCAACAACATTTTGAATAAATTGTCCATAGTTTAGATATACATTTAAAGCTTCATCAGTCATATCAGCACGTAAACATATTTTAAGTGAAGTAAAATCGCCAATATTGAATAATGCAGAAATTACTGGCATAAAAATATCATTTACTAAAGACGAAACAATTTTACCAAAGGCAGAGCCAATCATCATTCCAACAGCTAAATCTAAAACATTTCCCTTCATGGCAAATTCTTTAAATTCTGTTAAAAATTTCTTCATAGCTTTCTCCTATAATATCTTCTTTTATTTTATTACTTTCATTTGAAAGTATGATGTAGTTTCCATAAGTAAGCGTATTGTTAGAGCATACGGCATCGCTTTCAAGTACTTCTGTAAT
>CAJJTI010000195.1 GCA_905194705.1 uncultured Solobacterium sp.
GATTCAACAGATTTATTTTCAGATTATACAGCAATAAATCATATAACATTCAATAATATAGATACAAGTAATGTTGCTAGTATGATTGGCATGTTTAAAAATTGTGAAAATTTATCTTTACTTGACTTATCCAAGTTTGATACCTCTAAAGTTACTGACATGGTTAGTATGTTTAAAGATTGTGTAAATTTGACTTCAATCAATTTATCTAGCTTTAATACTGAAAATGTTACTGGTATGACGGGAATGTTTGATGAATGTTATCAATTAACATCACTGGATTTATCTAACTTTAACACTTCTAAAGTTACCAGTATGAGTTATATGTTTGATAGTTGTAAAAAATTGTCTAAGATTGATCTTTCTAGTTTTAATACTTCTGCAGTTACTGAAATGAATGCGTTATTTTATGGATGTAATAGTTTAGAAACAATATATGTGACAACATTATTTAAAGTACCTGACAATTCATTAGCAATGTTTTCTGAGTGCTCTAATTTGATTGGTGGACAAGGAACAACGTATGATTCTGGAAATACAGATAATAAATATGCTCATATAGATGGAGGAGAAGCTAATCCTGGTTATTTTACTGCAATAGGGCCTTATAAACCAACATTAAGTATCAGCGAAACATACACATATAATGGCAGACCACAAATAGTTACTGTTAATGGCTTTGAGAGGAATACAATGATGATTGAAAATGACGTAAAAATTGATGCTGGCACGCATATAATTAAAGTAACATCTAAAACTGGTAGATGGTCTGATGGTACAAATACTCCAGTAACTGTTGAATGGACTATTGATAAAGCTAATCCAATTTATTCTGTTCCATCTGATTTAAATGCTAATCAAGGTGACAAATTATCAGATATTAAATTACCTGAAGGATGGAGATGGAATGAACCTGATACTAAGTTAGATACTAGTGGTTCTAAATCATATACAGCTTCATATACGCCAACTGATACAAATAACTATAATGTACTAGAAAAAGTAGAATTAACTATAAATATTAAAGCTGTTAATAAATCATCAGATAACAGCTCTATTAAACAAACAAATGGTTGGGATGATGGAGGACCATTTACAACAGATAAGTGTGGAAATGTATTTGATAGATGGAACAACAAGATTTATGAAGCTAATGGATGTAACGTTGGTGGATATAATCTAGTAAGAACATCTGTTGTTGAATAAAATATGAGGTGAAGATATGGAATACAAAAAGTTAAATGGGTATTATGTTGTAAGAATGGATCCAAAAGAAGAGATTATGGAAACATTAATGAGTATTTGTGAGAAAGAAAATATCACATGTGCAAAAGTAGAAGCTATTGGTGCTTTAAGTGAATTTACTGTAGGTGTATATAAAGTGGATGAAAAGAAGTATTACAGTAATCATTTTGAGATGGCTGCAGAAATCACTGCATTAATAGGCACAATTACAGAAATGAATGGTAAACCATATATTCATTTACATTTAACAGCTGCTGATGAAAAAGGTCATGCCTTTGGCGGACATTTAAATAAAGCAGTAATTAGTGCTACTTGCGAGATGGTAATTACACTAATGGATGGTCAAGTTGGAAGAAAACATGATGAAGAAATTGGCTTAAATTTCTTTGCATTCTAGACTTGTGAAATATAGCGAAAATCTCTATTTGACTAGGTATAATGCTTATGTTAAAGTTATAAGGCAAAAAAGGAGTTCTTTTCGTTATGGCTAAAGAAGATAAAGTAATACTAGCATGTAGTGTATGCTTATCAAGAAACTATACAACCAGTCACAAAAAAAATAGTGCTAAGCGATTAGAGCTTATGAAATATTGTCCGAAGTGTAATCAAAAGACATTACATAAGGAGACAAAGTAGGAGGTCTATCAACTATGGATAAGACATTTAGTTGGAGTGGTATTAAAAAAGAAGCGAAGCGTGTTAGATGGCCTAAGGCTAAAGATACATGGTCAAATACTGTTGAGACAGTTGTTTTTACAGCTTTCTTTGCATTATTCTTTGTAGGATGTGAATTTATCGTTACATTAATTCTACATGCTTTAGGAATTGGAGCGTAAGTTATGGCAGAAAATAAACCTATTATCGATGATGCTCATGAAAAACTATGGTATGTAGTTAATACATACGCAGGTCATGAAAACAGAGTAAAAGAAAATCTTGAAAAGCGTGTTGAAAGCATGGGTATTCAAGATTCATTATTCAGAATTGTTGTTGCTGAAGAACCTGAAATTGAAATCAAAAACGGTAAGCAAATTGAAAAGATGCATAACATGTTCCCTGGATATGTATTCGTTGAAATGTGCATGACTGATGAAGCATGGTATGTTGTTCGTAATACACCAGGTGTAACAGGATTTATTGGATCTTCAGGTGGTGGTGCAAAACCATTCCCAGTTTCACCAGATGAAATGGAATCAATTCTACGTCGTATGGGACAAAGTGATAAGAAAGTATCTGTTGAATTTGAGGTTGGCGATACTGTAAGAATCTTAACTGGACCATTTAGTGGAATGGAAGGTAGAATCAGTTCTATGAACGATCAAGCTCAAGTAGCCAGCGTATTAACAATGCTATTTGGACGTGAAACACCAACTGATATCAATTACAACGATTTACAAAAGATTGAAGACTAATTAGAGGCTGAAAGGTCTCTTTTTTTAGCTATTCTAACAATCTACAATCGTGTGGTTAACAAGTTCAGTATTTACGGGTATATTT
>CAJJTI010000196.1 GCA_905194705.1 uncultured Solobacterium sp.
GCATTCAGTAATGTACTTTTTCCAGCATTAGGTCTACCCGCTATTGCAACAAACCCACACTTCATTTCACTAAATCCTCACTTGTATATTGCATTGGAAGTAATTCTGCAATATTAGTTGTACATTCTTCTTTTCCATTTGATAAATAAATTGGTGTATCCTGTTCAAGAAGTTCACATAGTACCTGTCTGCAGATTCCACATGGTGCTGCAATTCTTGGTCCATCAGAAACAATTGCAAGTGCCTCAATATCTTCTTTTCTATAACCATTAGAATATGCCGCAAAAGTAGCATTTCTTTCAGCACATACTGCTGCACCATAAGAAGCATTTT
Organism: uncultured Solobacterium sp.; assembly: GCA_905194705.1. GTDB lineage: Bacteria > Bacillota_I > Bacilli_A > Erysipelotrichales > Erysipelotrichaceae > Bulleidia. The sequence goes on from CAJJTI010000196.1 coordinate 334, forward strand.
CTACATTTGCTCCATAAAAATATTTACCATCTTTCATTACAATACAAGCACCTACATGATAATTAGAATAAGGTGCATAGGCGTTTTTCATTGCTTTAAAAGCTTCTTCAATAATTTGTTCTTTTGTCATTTTCTTATCCTCCAAAATGTAACACGATAGCAAGAACTGCAACACAGACTGCATATATTGCCGAACATAATACAGTACCTGCTGCTAAATCCTTGATTACTCTCACTTTTTCACTCATTTCTGTTGTATATAAATCGCATGTTTTTTCAATACATGTATTAAACATTTCTGCTAATACGACACTTGCTACAGCGGAAATAATAAATAACATTTCTAACACTGTAGCATGCATAATTAATACTGAAACAAAGAGTGTGATTAGTCCTAAAACAAGTTGTATACAAATACTTTTATCTTTTAGTGCGATACATATACCGTTAAATGCAGGCTTAAATTTTTTTCTCATTTTCTTGGTTGAATAGGATCTAATATTTCATCCTGTAATTTAAACATGACTTCTGCATCTTTTTCTTCCATATGATCATATCCTAAACAATGTAGTAAACCATGCGTAAACAAGAAACATATTTCTCTTTCATAAGAATGACCATATTCTTTAGCCTGTTTACGAGCATAATCAATATTAATAAAGATATCACCTAAGTCTTCATTTTCTTCTTCAAAGTCTTCCAAATCATCTTGTATAGCAAAACTGATGACATCTGTTGGTCGATCTATTCCTCGATAATCACGATTGATTGTGTGAATTGTTCTCGAACGGACAAATGTAACGGATATTTCATAATCCTCATCAAGTTTCAATAATTTTTCTGCTGAACAAGATATTTTTTCAAATAAATTACTATATAAATCTAAATTTTCGTTAGTACGATTCAATACTGTTATTTCCATATACCCTACCCTACAGAAATATTATACATGATTGAAAAATAAAATAGTTTGTTAGATTGTAATGTCTTTGTTAAAATTATGTTGTATGTGTGTTAAATAGATTTAACAGGGGGAACTATGACACTTTCTTCAATACGATGGGATATGGTTCTAGGAGGCTTTGGTCTCTTCCTATTCGGCATCGAATTCATGGGTGGTGGATTAAAATCCATTGCCGGTGACAAAATGAGAGATTATATTGAAAAATATACATCTACTCCATTAAAAGCGATTTTAATAGGTATTGTCTTAACAGTACTTATGCAATCTTCGTCCGCATCTACTGCTATTACAATCAGTTTTGTAAGAGCTGGACTCATGACACTCAATCAAGCTGCAGGCATTGTATTTGGTGCAAATATTGGTACTACTTTTACAACCTTACTTATTTCTTTAAACCTTGATCAATATACTTTATATATTGTCGCTGCAGGTGCTTTACTATTAAGTTTCAGCAAAAAGAAAAAAGTAAAATATGTCGGAAGCATTATATTTGGATTTGGTATGTTGTTCTTTGGTTTAAGTTTAATGGGTGATGCCTTAGCTGAAATTAAAGAATTACCTCAATTTGAAGCTGTTGCAATATCAATGAGTAATAATCCACTATTGTCTTTAGGTGCTGGTATTATCTTAACTGCTCTAGTTCAATCATCAGCCGCAACAATTGCGATTATTCAAAAATTATATCAAGCTGGTGCAATTGATATTTATGCCGCTATTCCATTTATGTTTGGTGCAAATATAGGTACAACAATTACTGGTATCTTAGCTGCCCTTGGTGGATCACTTGGTGCAAGAAGAACAGCAGGCTTACATACATTATTCAATATCTTACGTTCAATTATTGGCATGTTAATATTGACGCCTTATACGCACTTTATATTACAGTTAGCAGATAAATTTAAATTAAGTCCAATGATGCAAATTGCCTTTGCAAATATTATCTTTAGTACACTAGCAACAATCTGCTTTACTCCATTTATGCAAAGGATGGTTAAGATTGTATCTAGAATTATTCCTGGCAGTGAAAAAGAAAGGCCTGATGTTAATATTGACAATCTCGATGAAGATATCAGTAACTACTTGCCTGCTGCCGCTATTCATAGTGCTGAAATTGCAATCAGTCAAATGGCAAAAGTTGTAAGAGATGATATTGTTGATACAAAAGAATATCTTAACAAGCCTGGTACAAAAGAGGATCAGGAATATCTAAATCAATCAGAAGCGCTCATTAATAGAATGGATAAAAAGATTACCGAATATCTAATTCGTATCTCACAACAAACTTCTTCAATGTCTGAACACGATAACGATAAAATTCGTTTAGATCTTGAAATTGTTAAAAACCTTGAAAGAATTGGTGATTTAGCAACTAACTTAGTTGAATTCTTCCAGATGGTATTCGACGACAGTGGTCAATTTACAGAATATGCATATTCT
>CAJJTI010000197.1 GCA_905194705.1 uncultured Solobacterium sp.
AATAATTAAAACTGAAGTTAACCCGCTTAGTTTATTCTTTTTATTTATACGAAATATTTTCTTACTTTGTATCTTTAATAAATATAAGAATTGAGTCATATTATTTCTCCAATTCTAAAAATAAATCTTCTAATGTCTGACCTGTCTTTAAAATATCTTCTGTCTTACTTTGCTTTACTAAATTACCTTCTTGAATAATCGCAATAGAATCACAAAGATTTTCTACTACTTCTAGAACGTGACTAGAAAACAGAATGCTTGATCCTTTTGAACATAGTTCTTTCATTTTATTTTTTAAGATAAATGATGCTTTAGGATCTAAACCTACAAAAGGTTCATCTAACAGTAATAACTTTGGTTCATGTAAGAAAGCACTGATTACTGCTACTTTTTGTTTCATGCCATGTGAATAGGAACGTATTTCATCGCCTAATACATCATATATTTCTAATTCTTTTGCAAGCGATTCAATACGGTTTAAACGATCTTCTTTATTCACTTCGTAAATATCCGCAATAAAATTCAAGTATTCAATACCTTTTAAATAATCATATAAATCAGGATTATCCGGTAAATAAGCCATAATCTTTTTACATTCTACCGGTTCTTGTTTCATACTCATCTTGTTAACAAATACTTCTCCAGAAGAAGGTTCTAATATTCCTGCAACAATTTTTAATGTTGTCGTTTTACCTGCTCCATTATGCCCTATAAAGCCTGTTATCCCGCCATCATTTACATTCAACGAGATCCCATGTAATACTTCTTTTTTACCAAATGATTTATGTAAATCTTTAATTTCTAACATATAAATTCCTTTTATTTAATATCTAATTCAATCGGATCATCAATTTCCGTAGATACATATTTTCCATTTTTCTTTCTCTGTTTGACACATTCCGTTAAAAGATATTCTATTTGTCCATTTACTGAACGAAAATCATCTTCCGCCCACGACGCAATTGCATCATACAATTTACTAGAAAGTCTTAATGGAATTTGTTTTTTATTTGCATCCCCCATTAATACAAACTGCCTGAATTAACTACTGGCTGGGCGTCTTTATTTCCACAAAGTACAACTAACAAGTTAGATACCATTGCTGCTTTTCTTTCGTCATCTAGCTCAACAATTTCATTTTCTTTTAATTTACTTAGAGCCATTTCTACCATGCTTACAGCTCCTTCTACAATCATCTTTCGTGCATCAATAATTGCTGAAGCCTGTTGTCTTTGTAACATTACAGCCGCAATTTCTGGAGCATATGCAAGATATGTAATTCTAGCTTCAATAATTTCAATACCCGCTTCAATAACTCTAGCCTGAATTTCTTCTTTGATTCTTTCAGCCACAACTGAGCTTGAACCTCTTAAACTTCCATCATCTGCTACACCATCACCTGTTGTATCGACATTTTCAGCAATATCATATGGATAAATACGTACAACATCTCTTAATGCTGTATCAGACATTAATGATAAATACTCTTTGTAGTTATCTACATTGAATACTGCTTTTGCTGTATCAACGACTCTCCAAGTCACCGCTATACCAATTTCTACAGGATTTCCTAAAACATCATTGATCTTTTGACGGTTGTTGTTTAATGTCATTGTCTTTAAAGAAATCTTCTTGTTTGGAATTTGATTAGAAAGATTAACACCACTGACATCACCACTTTGATTTAGTTTTGTATTAGCAGCCGGGTTAATTGCTGTACAGAAAGGATTAACAAAATAGAATCCTTCACCTTTTAATGTGCCAATATAATTACCAAATAAAGTTAATACTAAAGCTTCCTGTGGTTTTAATACTTTTAAGCCTAAAAAGAAAATCCAGCCTAAAGAAATATAAATTACCCCCAAAGCAACGAGTATATAATTTTCAATCCCTGCTCCAATTACCGTAGCCATAATTGCTAAAACATAAAGAACAATTAATAGAATTAGCATTACCATACCATTCTTGTTTTTTCTTAATTCAATTTCTGTCATAAAGTACCTCCATGTACTGTACCTGTATGATATCACTTTGATATCATTTTGCAATATTATATTAAAAGGGAGCTCGCAATTTTATGTTGTGTTTTTTGTTTTTGACCATTAGTCATTTAACGAAGCTAATTTTATAGTGATGTTGGGAATGCCTTTTCAAGTCTCTTTTTACTGAAGCACCCATGATGTTGTGGTGGCTCCAGACTTCTTGTAACTGTAAAAACGAATTGATATAAAACAGTTGAAAGGAGATCTTATATGGCTATAAATGCAGATGAAATGGAAGCTTTATTAAAGCAGATGGAATTATACACACCAAAACAAATGAGAGTTCTCTACGGTGAGTGTGAAACCGTTTCTGTTTCTGCTTGGAATCTTGCTCAACTTTACGACAAGGCATATTCATATAACGATGTTACCGCCTTGGCCATCCTTCAAAGCCGATACGATTTAAAAGCCGTATTCATGAAGATAAACGGAGATTTGCCGGAAATATCCCAAGAGGAATGTGACAACATATTTGACAACATCTACAACATGATCCATGTTGTATGTCCCAATGATCAAATTAAACAAATCAGACATGAAAGAATGAGGCGGTACAAAAGTGTCGGAACATTTTACAATCGTCAGTACGGAGGAAAGAAATACTGTTCTTGCTTTAAAGAAATTAATGGTCAAGTTTGTTTAATGA
>CAJJTI010000198.1 GCA_905194705.1 uncultured Solobacterium sp.
AATATTGCTTTATCACGTGAAAAACTTTTAGAAGAAGTATGGCATTATGATTACTTTGGCGATGATCGTACAATTGATGCACATGTTAAAATGTTAAGACATAATATTAAAGAATATAGAGATGTAATAGTGACCGTAAGAGGTATGGGGTATAAATTTGAAACTAGATAAGCATGGTATAAGATTCAGTATGTGGATTATTTTTACTGTTTTTGCGATTGCAATTATAGTTGTTTTTGGGTTACTCCAAATACTGTTAATTAAACCATATTATCGTAAAACACAAATTAATACTGTTCAAAACGTAAGTGACGGTATAGAAAACTATGTTATTACTGATAATTCAAGTAATGTAGATATTTCTAAAGCAGCGCAATTAACAGTAGATAATAATGTCTGTGTAACTATTTATAATGGTCAAGGACAGGAAATATATGATGTCGATAGTATTGGTTATGGTTGCGTATTCCATGCGCCAGAAAGTTCTATCCAGAATTCGCCTGTATCATTTCGTAACGGTAAAGAAATGGTGCAATATATAAAAGAAAATAACGGGGAAGTGAATATCAATTTATATAATAGTCGTACGCATCAAGACATGATTGTATATGGTAAAGAAATTAAGATGAACTTATCTTCATTTTATCTTTTTGTAAATTCACCACTTGAACCAATTGACTCAATTGTCAGCTTTTTTACGCAACAGTATATTTTATATACAATAGTCGTAATTATATTAGCTTCGCTTGTTTCTTTATGGATTGCAAGAAAGATATCTAAACCAATTGTAAAAATGAAAAATGAAGCTGTATCTTTAGCAAGTGCGAAATATGATGTTAATTTTACCGGTGGTTATTTCTCTGAAACAAAGGAACTTGCAAATACCTTGAATACAGCAACGACAAAATTAAGCAAAATTGATGAATTAAGAAAAGATTTAATTGCTAATGTATCTCATGATATTAAAACTCCATTAACAAGTATTAAAGCTTATGCAGAAATGATTAAGGATATTTCGGGTGATAATCCTGTCAAAAGAAATGAACATTTAGATGTCATTATTTCGGAAACAGATTATTTGAATCGTCTAGTTGATGATATGAATGAATTATCTAAAATGCAATCTGGTAACTATGTTTTAAAATATTCCAATTTTGATTTATCACAAAGAATTCGGGAAATGATTCAATTACATAAAGTCATGATTGATGAAGGGGAATTGACAGTAAAGGTTGATATACCTGATGAATTAATTATCTATGCTGATGAAATTAAAATCAGTCAGGTTATATATAATTTCTTATCTAATGCGATTAAACATACACCAGCAGGTAAAACGATTTTTGTTAGGGCCTATGAATCAGATGAAGGTGAACATATTCACTTTGAAGTAGAAGATGAAGGAGAAGGAATTGATGAAAAAGATCTACCTTATATCTGGGACAGATATCAAAAGAGTTCCCGTTCTTTCTCTAGAAGTATGACATCAACAGGCTTAGGTTTATCAATTGTTAAAGCAATACTAGATGCACATGGTGCTAAATATGGCGTAAAAAGTGTCAAAGATGAAGGCTCTACATTCTATTTTGATTTAGATGTACCTAGAGTGCTGGAGGATATACATGATAGTGGCGAAACATTATCTGAATAATACAGATTTAATCTTATATCAAGAACTAAACATGTATCACTTTAACAGTGATACAACTTTACTTGGTAAATTTATCAATATTGGATCAAAGGATGAAGTACTTGATATTGGTTGTAACAATGGCGCTTTATTACTTTATGCAGCATTGCATCATCCTAAAAAACTAGTAGGAATAGATTTGTATCCTGAAATATTGGATATTGCAAAAATGAATTTTGAAGTAAATCACTTTACGGCTGATTTTTATTGTTCAAAAGTACAGAATTTTTCACATAAGCAGTTTGACAAGATAATATGCAATCCACCATATTTCAATTCGACGAATCAAAAATTAATGAATGAAAATAAATATATTAGAAGTGCAAGACATGAAGAATCATTGCCAATGAACGAGTTATTTAAAGCGGTAAGAAGGTTATTAAAAGATTCTGGTAAATTTTACTATGTTCATCGACCACAGGAATTAAACCGTATACAGAAATCTTTATTGAATAATCATTTGTCAATTAAAACAATGCAAATATATTATGATTCAAAGACAAATTGTGCTAGAGCAATCAGTCTTGAAATTGTTAAAAAAGATAATACACAGCTTCTAATCAAAGAACCAATTTATTTATAAAAATATTATTGACACCATTAGTTAGTTAAGCTAAACTAACTGTGTTAGTTAGATAATACTAACAGGAGGATAGCAGTATGCCATTAACATTAGCAGGTGTTGGAGAAGAAGTAACAATTACTCGTATTGGAGGTAATGATGAAACAAAACATCATTTAGCTGATTTAGGTTTTCATGTAGGTTCTAAAATCAGTGTTATTTCATCACTTGATGGAAATTTAATTGTGAATGTAAAAGACGCAAGAATTGCCATCAATAAAGATATGGCACGCTACATTATGTTCTAGAAGGGGGCTCTATGAATTTAGGCGAAGCAAAAGTAGGCACTACAGTACATGTAAATAAGATTAACGGGGAAGGCGCTTATAAAAGAAGAATTATGGATATGGGAATTACTAAAGGA
>CAJJTI010000199.1 GCA_905194705.1 uncultured Solobacterium sp.
CCAAGCCTTAAAATTTAACTAACTTATTTTGTCCAACTAATTGGGTTCACTTCATGCTTCTTACCTTCTTTGTGGTCAAAAACCACACTATCATTAAACCATATTAACCTATTTGTACTTTGTCCTCCTTTTGGAAATAAAAAATAAGAGTATTGGTCGGTGTGCCTGTTTTGACATCCACGGGTTAGACAGACACTCAGCTTAATTAATAAGCGTTTTCTTCTACTTCAATAACTCTTATTTCAATTTACGTATATCATTTTTCAATTACCCGTTTTTTCAAACAAGCTCCATTTTCCAAACGAATTATATACTATTTTTTCCTACAACAAAAAAACACCCCAGTTAAGGAATGTTTATACATCTAGTTTGATTGGTTTTATTCTATCCAGTACAAGTTTTGCTGTATATCCTGTTAAAAATCCCATTGGAATAGATCCAAGTAATAAATATGGTAATATTGCCGCAATAGCTGCCTGCTTATAGAACCACATTACCACTAACACTTGACCTACAGAGTGAGAAATAGAACATACAACTGCTGTAAACATTAAGCTAGATTTCAGTTTATGCATAACAATCAAAGCAATGCTTGATAGAATTACACCACCTAAGCTGATCCAGAAAGTACTTCCAAAGATTAACCCTCTAAGTAAGTTACCAATCATTACTCTCATAATATTTACAATAATCATATCTTTTATACTTAATAGATTAATTGTAATTAAGGCAATAATATTAGCGAGTCCAATACGAATACCAAAAGAAAAGGATCCGATATACATCGATTCAATTAAATTTAAAGTAATCGCCATAGCACTTAATAATGTCAAATAAACAAAGTGCCTTGTTTTTTGGATTGTCACTCTTGTTCCTCCACGTAGATAATAATGTTGTTAGGAAGACATGTAATAGGAATAATTTCTGTAACATCTACCCAACCCATTGCTTCACAAATATGATTTGGGCATTCTACTTCTGATACATGCCATTTACCGTCTTTAACTTCTATATGCATTTTACCATAATCACCTGTAACTTCGTATATAGCATCAACAGTAGGATCAAACTCCTTTACAATATTGTTTCCATGTTGAATAGCTACTAAAGTTTTAGGTTCTTCTTCTGGTTTTTGAGGTCTTTTCAAAAAGACAACTGCTAGTAATGCTACTACAGCAACTAGCGCTACAATAATAATCTCTCTTTTTTTCATAACATTGTGATTATACCACGCTTATATGAAGTTTCAGTGAACTTTTGTGATTATTTCATCAATCGCTTCGATATATCCATTAATTCCATGTCCTTTTATCTGATCAAGACAATATGGAGCTTCATAAGATATATGTCTAAATTCTTCTCTACTGTTAATATCACTGATATGAACTTCAATAACAGGTAATGGAGCAATAGCTTTAACTGCATCTGCTAAAGCTATACTTGTATGCGTATAAGCTCCTGGATTAATTACTATGCCATCATATTTCTCAAAATAAGCTTCTTGAATCCAGTCTACCAAATCGCCTTCATGATTAGATTGGCGACAAGTTACTTCAACATTTCTTTTTTTCGCTTCATCTTCAATAAAATGTATCATGTCTTTAAAAGTCATTGTTCCATAAATGTTTTTTTCTCTAATCCCAACCATATTCAAATTAGGACCATTTATCACCATTATCTTCATTTTTTGTCAAAAACCTTTCTTCTTTGAGTAGATTGAACTAACTTTGCTTTCATACCATCAAAATCATCTGTTTCAAGCAATCCTTTAAAAGCATTCATTTCATTAACAAACTGATCAATTTCATGAATTAAGTAGTCTTTATTCATAGAGAATAATTCAGGCCATAAGTCTTCATTGATTTTTGCAATTCTTGTTAAATCTCTGAAACTGTCACCAGTATATTCAGATAAATGACTATTATCATTAGCATTCATTAATGATACTGCAATAACATGCGTTAATTGTGATAAGAAACCTATCATTTCATCATGTTCTTCTGCTGTTAATTCTGCGGTATGTTTAAAAGAAAGAATTTTCGCAATATCATATGCTGTTTGTAGTCCTTTTTCATTTGTATTTTTTTCTTTGATAATAATGAAATTAGCACTATGGAACAAACTTGCATCAGCGTATTGAATACCTTTATATTCTCTACCAGCCATAGGATGACATGGAATAAAAATAATATCTTCTCTTAATATTTCTTTTATTTCTTTTATTACTTCTCTTTTCACACCTGTAACATCTGTTAATACAGTACCTGGTTTAAATAAATGTTGATTTTCTTTTACCCATTCAACGAAAGTATGTGGATATAAAGCTGAAATTATAATATCACTATCTGAAGCTAATGTTGGATCACTACCACCATCTTTAATCCAGTTATATTTTTTTCCAAAAGCAATTGCTTCTTGATCAATATCAATACCATAAACATTATGGTATCCTGCATTAAAAAATCCTTTTGCGTAGCTACCTCCAAGTAATCCTAAACCTACAATTGTAATCTTCGCCATCTTGCTAATCATATTTTTTCACCTCTACTCCACATTTTTCTAAATCTTCAAAGAAATCGGGATAACTTTTCGTTATTGCTTCTGCCCCGTGGATATATCCACCATTTTCTATTGAAGGTTTGTGGTGCAAAAAGGCAAGTAATGATACCT
>CAJJTI010000200.1 GCA_905194705.1 uncultured Solobacterium sp.
AGATGCATTTTGAAAATTACTTTTTAATTGTCTATGACTTTATTTGCTATGCTAAAAAACATAATATTTTAATTGGTCCTGGTAGAGGAAGCGTCTGTGGTTCATTATGTGCATATTGTTTAGGTATTACAGAAATAGATCCATTAAAATATGATTTACTATTTGAAAGATTTTTAAATCCTGAAAGAATCAGTATGCCTGATATAGATACGGATATTCCTGATAGTAAAAGGCAGGATGTTATTTCTTATGTACAAAATAAATATGGTGCAAGTCATGTTTCTTCTATTGTTACTTTTGGTACATTTGGACCAAAGCAAGCTTTAAGAGATGTTGGCAAAGTAATGAATCTTCTAGAAAAAGATATTTCTTTAGTTACAAAACAAGTCCAATCAAATAAAGTATCTTTAAGAGAACAATATAAAACAAATAAGAAATTAAGAGATATTTTAAATGCCGATAGAAATCTAAAAAAGATGTTTGATACAGCAATACTAATAGAAGGTTTACCAAAACATACAAGCTTGCATGCGGCAGGTGTTATCATCAGTAAACTGGATATTAATGATGTTGTTCCTACAATAGAGGATAATACGATATTAACTTCTCAATATACAATGGAGTTTTTAGAAGAACGTGGTTTAATCAAAATGGATTTTTTAGGTCTTAAAAATCTAACGATGATTGATGATATGGTCACTAAAATTAAAAATATTCAACCTGATTTTGAACTTCCATATTCGCCTCAAGAAGATAAAAAAGTATATCGTATTTTAAGTGAAGCGAATTGCTTAGGCATTTTCCAGGTCGAATCTGAAGGGATGAAAAACCTGCTTAAGAAAATGAAGATAAGTTCATTTGAAGATATTGTTGCAAGTATTGCATTATATAGACCTGCTTCTTTTGGACAAATTAATATCTATCTAGAAAACAAGAATGAACCTTCAAGTATTCAATATATAAATAATGAAGTAAAAAAGGTATTAGAAAGTACATATGGAGTCATGATTTATCAAGAGCAGGCAATGAAGATTGCTGAAGTATGTGCTAATTTTACACTTGGTAAAGCCGATATATTACGTAAGGCAATATCCAAAAAGAAAATGGATATGATTTTAAACATGAAGAAAGACTTTATCGATGGATGTTTACGTAATCATTATTCACTGGATGATGCGACGAAATTGTTTGATCTAATTGAAAAGTTTGGTGGTTATGGCTTTAATAAATCACATGCAGTGGCGTATAGTTTGATTATTTATCAAATGGCATATATCAAGGCTTATTATCCGACTGTTTTCTATGCGACTTATATTGATAATGTATTAGGAGATGCTTCGAAAATCAGTGAATGTATTAAAGAAGCCGGGAAACAAAATATATCTATTCTTAGACCTGATGTTAATTCAAGTACAGAAAAGTGTAATGAAGAAAATCATGCAATTCGTTTACCATTAAGCAGTATTCGCTTACTTAATCGAGATGTCTCTAACAAGATTATAGAAGAAAGAAAAAAGGGTAAATATGTTGATTTTTATGATTTTGTTGCCAGAACTTCATTACTTAAAGTAAGTCGAAGTGAAATAGAATCATTAATTTATGCGGGTGCTTTAGACTCATTCAATGAGAATAGAAATACTTTATTAAATGCGTTAGATGATGCACTTAATTATGCAGATTTAATTCGAGTTGAAATAAATGGTGAAATACAATTAAAATATGATTTAGTTTCAAAACAGGCAATGCGTAAATATGCTGACTCACTTGAGGATAAAATAAAAAAGGAAAGAGAAGTATTAGGTTTATATTTAGGAAAACATCCGATTATTGATTTAAGAGAAAAAGTAAATCCTAATCTTTTAAATTTGTCCATTTTAAAAGTAAAGAAAGATAAAACGCCAGTTCAGGGAATTGCTTGTATTTCTAATGTGAAAGAACATCGTACAAAACGTGGTGATTTAATGGCATTTGTGACGGTAAGTGATGAAAGTGATGAGATGACATTACTCATCATGCCAAGATTATTTGCGAAAATTCAATCGAAATTATTGAAAAATACATATATTATTTTTACAGGTAAAATGACCGATGACAGCTCATGCATTGTCGATGAACTAAATGTAGTTAAATGAGGTAGTAACATGACGAGATTATTAATAGTTGATGACGAGAAAAATATCAGAGAAGTAGTAAAGGAATATTCTCAATTAAATGGATATGAAGTAGATGAAGCAGAGAATGGTATTGAAGCTTTAAATTTGTTTAACCGCAATGAGTATGATTGTGTTGTATTAGATATTATGATGCCAAAACTGGATGGTTATTCAGTATGCAAGCAAATGAAAGCACAGAAGAAAGTGCCAATTATCATGCTCAGTGCTAGAGGCGAAGAATATGACAAGCTTTTAGGTTTTGATTTAGGCGTAGATGACTATGTTGTTAAACCTTTTTCTCCTAAAGAACTCATGGCTAGAATTAAAGTTGTCTTAGATCGTACATATAAAGCAAAGAAAAAGTTGCTTGAATATAAGACATTGGTTGTTGATGTTGAAGCGAGAAATGTATATGTAGATAATGAATTAGTCAGTCTAACACCTAAAGAAATTGATTTACTA
>CAJJTI010000201.1 GCA_905194705.1 uncultured Solobacterium sp.
ACAATCGCAAAGTCCTTTAATCCAAGGTCAATGCCAATTCCTTCACTGGAATGACTGGCTATCCTTTTATTCTTGATTTCTATAAGAACTGAAACATAGTATCTGTCAGCTTTTATTGAGACATGACCGCTCTTAATTACATATCCATCTTTTGTTGTGGGAATATGCCCTTTCTCTTTGATGCGGACCCAGCCAAGTGACGGAATCTTGATTCTGTGTCTTTCGCAAAGGCAATCTTTTGGATTATTCCTTACAAAATACATCTTCACATCAGATCTGCCTTTCTTCTTAAATTTTGGAAAGGCGCTCTTGTGATTAAAGAATTTTTCAAATGCGGTCTGTCCGTTATTTACTGCCTGTGTTACCGATTTTGAATAAGCTTCCTTGATCCAGGAATATTCTGGATGGCTCGGAAGATACTCATTGTTGAGCCATACTCTAAACTGACTGCTGCTCATAAACTTTCTGCCACTTTCATGAAGTTCCTTATTATGAGCAAGATAGAAGTTATAGATAAATCTGCAAGTACCTATTGTTTTACGAATCCTGACTTTCTGCTCCTCTGTCGGATTAATTTCCGTTTTGAAGCTCTTCAGCAATTTCCTCATCCCTTTCTATCTGTTTTTTATACTTACGAAGCCCCTGCAACTGGCAGGAGAACACATGAAGTATTGAAACAATATCCTGCATGAGTTCTCCATCTGATTTCTAATCTAATTATAGTACAAATGGAAAATCCATGCATCAAGTTCAGCTTCATGAACGCCTATTAATCGGCGTTAATAAAATTTAATTTTCACTAACCTGTGGTTTGTGGGTATTCAAAAAATTATTTATTTAATGAATTGAACAGAAATAGAGGAAATGCATATTGCGGAGATATGATTGAGAAATATGATGGGAATTATCCGGTATGGGTATTTCTTGAAATAATACCATTCGGAAGGATGGTCGCATTCTATTGTTTTTGTGCTAATCGTTTCTCTGACAAAGAAATGAAAAATAATTATTATGGATTATTAACTTGTAAAAGAATTAGAAATGTAGCGGCTCATAGTAATTGTATATTGAATGATTTGAGACCCCATACTGCAGAGCATCTAACAAATAAAGACATTATAAAGGAATTGATACGTATTCCATATATGAATTCCAATTTTAGAAAAAATAGAATGAGTAATGTGAGAATTCAACAGATCATCACATTATTCTATATGCACAAGAAAATGGTAAGAAGTGAAGGAGTTGCCTTATACGAAAGTGGGGAATTGAAGAAATTAATGAGAAGAATTGATAAAAATTGTTGTTATTATAAGACAAATACATTAATCCATGGAACTTTCAAATTTCTTGGATTAGTAGTTGACAATTGGTTTTAGACAAGGTACTATCAAAGTGGCTGGAAAAAGATATTCTTTTACGGTTGCGGCATTGGTCAAACGATGTTTGCACGGGTTTTCTATTAACGGACCTCTTCGGAGGTCTTTTTCTTTGTAATGATATGTAAGCGTTGACATCGTATTCACTTGCTATATAATATAACTAGAGTAAAGTAATTATATACTTAGGTATATAACAAGGAGGATAGTATGATTAGCTTTGATTTAACTGGAAAAGTTGCAGTTATTACAGGGGCATCAAGTGGTCTAGGAGAACAATTCGCAAAGGCATTAAGTGAACAGGGATGTGATGTGGCAGTACTTGCACGTAGAGTAGAAAGATTAGAAGAACTTTCTAAGAAACTTAAAGAAAATGGACATGATTGTTTACCAGTTGCATGTGATGTAACAAATGAAGAGAGCATTAAAGAGGCAGTAAAAAAGATTGAAGAACATTATGGACATATTGATATTCTTGTAAATAATGCAGGTGTTGTAGAATATTCAAGTGGATTACATGATCATACAACAGAACAATGGGATAAGGTTCTCAATACAGACTTAAAGGGCGTCTTTTTAATGGGAAGAGAAGTGTCTAAAGTAATGATGAAGCAGAATTCTGGTAAGATTATTAATATTGCTTCTGTAGGTGGTATTCAGGCAGGACCTGCTCAGGTGAGCTATTTTGCAGCTTTGGGTGGTGTAGTAAACCTCACTAAAGCTATGGCAGGAGATCTAGCTCCTTATGGTATTCTTGTGAATGCGATTGCACCTGGTGTCTATGATACTGAAATGACACATGGTGCATTAGATGCTCCAGGGTCTCTTGTATTAAAGAATAGAGTGGCATTAAAGAGATTTGGTAGAGAAGGCGAAATGAATGGTGCACTTGTTTATTTTGCAAGTGATGCATGTACATATACAACAGGTCAGACACTTGTGGTTGATGGTGGTATGACTTCAATGCTATAAAGTAAAATGACACGGGGATCCCGTGTCATTTTACTTTATAGTTGGATTGTAGTAAGTAATATGATGCTTCTTGCAATAAGCATTGATTGCAGCTCTCCAGTCAGTATTTTTAGTATACTCTACTAAATAAGTCGCTATACCTTTTTCCTGACATGTATTTAAATATTTCTTTAATCGTGTTGATACTTTAGTATCCTGTTTTACATATTTCTTACCCTGTTTCTTAGTCATCATACAAGTCTGGTTTACACCTGCAAC
>CAJJTI010000202.1 GCA_905194705.1 uncultured Solobacterium sp.
GATGATTAATGAAAGAAACTTAATCGCTTCGTTTTTTAAGAGTTATATTAAAGAAAAAGGTGCTGATATTTCACCATTAAAAGAACAAATTAAATTTTATTTTAATGAAGAAAAGTTCTTCTCTTCACCAGTTGATTTTGGATGCATAACCGTAAGACATGGTTCATTAAAACCAGAATTTGTAACCAAAGATATGATGAAAGAACATGGTGTAGACTGGTTAATTTCATCAGCGAGTGCTTTTCCAGCATTTCCAGTACATACTTTCTCAGAAGGCTCTTTTGTGGATGGTGGGTATTATGATAATTTGCCAGTTGATTTTGCTTTAAGACTTGGAGCAGATGAATTAATCGTTATTGACTTGAATAATGTTCCACAACACCCTTGTTATATGTATAGAAGTAATGTGCATTATATTTATCCACATTTTCCTACTGGTTCATTTTTAGATTTCAGTAGAGATACATTAGATAAATTAGAAATATGTGGATATAACGATACGTTAAAAGTATTTGGTAAATATGATGGTATTTTATATACCTTTAAGAAAATGAAAGTACCAAATTATTATCATGATTTCTCTTTGAAATTTATGATGCTTGAAAATGATATTAAAGTTGCTGCACAAATCAATAAAAAACTAAATCTAAGAAGTGAAGGTTACTTACAGGATCATTTAAAAGATTTATTACATGTTCCATTTGTAGATGATTATCAGATATTCTTTGGATTAGTTGATGAACTTATGAAAATATGTGGTTGTGACTATAAAAAAGTATGGGATTTTAAAGAGGCACAACATATTATAGTTGAACATTATTTACCTTGTGTTAAAGAAGATTATGCTTATTTACCAAAGCTAGTACCAACAGATATTGTGAATTATGTTTCTTCTTTAGATCAGGATGGTATTATTACTAAATTTATTCATTTTATGGCTTATGAAGAACATTCACCATTTAAAGATGAAATTTATTTAACACTTTCTCCATTTGAAAAGTGTTTAGCAATATTAGTTATGGAAATGATTAAAGATGAAAAAGGTGAGATATGGAAAAAATAGCGAAATTTGAAAAAGTATCTTTTGAGCAATTTTTAGAAGGCTTAGAAAAAAATATGCCTGATTTAGCAGAAAATGCACAACAAATATATGATGAAATTGTATTACCAAAAAGAGCGACTAAAGGTTCTGCTGGATATGATTTCTTCGCACCATTTACATTTGATATTAAACCAGGAGAACAAATCTTAATTCCTACAGGAATAAGAGCTTCTATGCAGGATAATTATGTCTTGATGCTATTTCCAAGAAGTTCTCTAGGTTTTAAATATCGTCTACAATTAAATAATACTGTTGGTATTATTGACAGTGACTATTATAATGCTTCAAATGAAGGGCATATCTTTTGTAAATTAACAAATGATACAAAAGAAAATAAAACTGTTTCTATTGAAAAAGGTCAAGGTATGGTTCAGGGAATATTTTTATCATTTGGCGTTACAATAGATGACGATACTGTTGAAGAAAGAGTTGGCGGAATTGGCAGTACAACAAAGAAAGTGGGTTAAAGATGAGTGAAGCAATAGAAAAGATATTTGAAGAAGAACAAATACCTGAGCATATTTTAAATAAAATGCATGAATACCAGAAAAAAGGGTATGAAATACCAGATGAAAGACTAATCAAAAGACCAAGTCATATTAAAGGTATTATTGAATCAGCTAAAATCAATACAGGTGTATTAGATGCGGTAGCTTCTAAAATACATGTTGGTATGAGTACACAGGAAATTGATGATATCGTATCTTCTTATACACATGAACATGGTGCAATTTGTGCCCCATATCATTATGAGGGATATCCAAAGAGTGTTTGTACATCAATTAATGATGAAGTATGTCATGGTATTCCAAGTAGACACCGTAAATTACAGGATGGTGATATTGTAAATGTAGATGTATCAACAATCTATAATGATTATTATTCAGATGCTTCTAGAATGTTTTTGATTGGTAATGTATCTGATGCTAGAAGAAGACTTGTAGAAGACACAAAGAAAGCGTTAGAAATTGGTATTGAAGCAGCGCAACCTTGGAATACAGTAGGTGATATTGGTTATGCAATTGGTACATTTGCGAAAAAAAGAGGTTACTCTGTAGTAAGAGGTATTGGTGGTCATGGAGTTGGAATTGATTTCCATGAAGATCCTTTTGTGGCACATGTTGGTCAAAAACATAAAGGAATGTTACTAGTACCGGGTATGATTATTACGATTGAACCTATGATTAATGCTGGTAAAGCAGCTGTTGTTATTGATCCATATAATGAATGGACAATTTATACAGATGATGGAAAAGACAGCGCTCAATGGGAACATACAATCTTAATTACAGAAACAGGTAACGAGATATTAACTTATTAATAATAAATTGCAAATGCGGTATACTGAATATATACCGTATTTTTTAGAGGGAAAAGTGTGAAAAATAAATAGATAAAAAATGACATGACAAAAAGAAGTGAATGATCACTTAATTTATTAAACTAGGAAACATTTAAAACTAAAGCAGAAGTATCAATTCCTTGTG
>CAJJTI010000203.1 GCA_905194705.1 uncultured Solobacterium sp.
TTACATTCCATTATGAAACTTTAAGTCATGAACAAATTATTTCTTTAGCTGATCATATTCATAGTGAAGGTAAAACAGTTGGTATATCTATTAAACCAGGTACTCCAGTAGAAGTATTAAAACCATATCTATCATATTTTGATTTATTTCTAATTATGTCTGTCGAACCTGGGTTTGGAGGACAAAAATTTATGGTAGATTCATTAGATAAGATTTCTACTTTAAGAAAGATGTTAAAAGAAAACAATCTTGAAGCTTATATTGAAGTAGATGGTGGCATCAATGAAGAAACTGGAAAACTGGTTAAAGAAGCAGGTGCAGATGTACTTGTGGCTGGAAGCTATATATTTAAAAATGATATTCGAAAAGCGGTGACAAGTCTTGAATAAAACATGTATTGTCGTTTTAAAACTATCTTTTAATGTTCCTTTTTACAAAGATTGTGATTATATCGGAGTGGATAAGGGGGCTCTTGTATTAGCTGAACAAAAAATACAAATGTTAGAAGCAATTGGAGATTTTGATTCTGTTGAAAAAGAAGATTTAAATATCATTCAAGAATATGCAGACAAAATGGAAATATTAAATCCAGTAAAAGATGACAGTGACAGTGAACATGCCATAAAAAAAGCCATATCATATGGATATGACAAAATTATTGTTTATGGTGGATTAGGCGGAAGAATTGACCATGAAATTGTTAATATCCGCTTATGTGAACAATTTGCCAATAAAATTACATTCGTTGATGAAAATAATAAGTTGACGGCATATTCTACGGGTTCTTACGAGTTCAAAAAAGAATATCAATATATTTCTGTATTCGCTTCTGATAAAAGTGAAATATCATGGAAGAATACAAAGTACTTGTTAGATCATCAAATTTTGAACATAAATGATTTATTTGGTCTATCGAATGAAATAGAAGTAGAACCAGCAATACTTACTGTACATTCAGGGAAAGTATTAGTGGTAGAATCAAACGATAAAAAAAGATTTCCAAATTAGGAAACCTTTTTTTATTAGATTTATGCGGCTTTAGCAGCTTTTACTTTAGATCCACCCTTAAGTGTTTTTAGTGCACGAGCGGAAATGCGAACTGTTGTTGGCTTACCATCAACAATCATATGAACTTTCTGTAAGTTAACATTCCATTTACGACGAGTAGCGCGTAATGAATGGCTGCGTCTGTTACCGGATAAAGCTTTTTTACCAGAAATGGCACAAACTTTTGACATGACCGAAACCTCCTTAACTCAATAATTGCTTTATTAGGTTATCACGGTTCTCCAATATTTGCAAATAAAATTAAAAACTTTGTGCAAAAGTGTTGTTTTTATTTTAGGAAACATTCACATTGTGGTAAAATCAATATATCGAGGAAGGAGTTTTATTGTGGACGATAAACAAATTTTTGCGTCGGTTGAAGTATGCGACCATGAAGTACGCATGGTAGTAGGTGAATTCTTTAGCCCCCGTTTAAATATTTTAAAAGTTGAAATGATTCCTTGCAGTGGTCTTTCATATAATACAATAAATAACGCAGATGAAATTATTTCTGCTATTGAAACTGCTTGTAAGCAAACAGAACAAATGCTGGGAGCAAAATTAGAAAAAGTTATTTTATCTATTCCTTCTTATCAAATGCAGAGAAAATCTGTTCGTGTAACAGTACCTGTTAAAGGATATGATGGTGTAGTATCAGTACAAGATATTAGAAATGCAATGAAGCTTGCAGAAAGACAAGTATCAATTGGCAAGGAATTAGCTTTAGTACAAACAGTATGCGTTAAGTATACAATTGATGGAATTGCTTCAAGAAGAATTCCAATTGGTGAAAGAGCAAAAGAATTAGTAGTAGATATTGATTTGTTATGTGCTGATCGCCAACTTGCTTATTCATTAGTAGGTTGTATTGAAAAAGCTGGTTTACAGGTAATGGATATTTATCTCGATACATATGCTGCTGCTAAAGAAGCTGCTCTATTTGAACAATCAGTAGATAGAAATGTTGTACTATTAAAAATGGAAAGAGAAGCTACAACAGTTGCTCGTTTATCTAAGGGAAAATTAATGGAATCAACAATTGTTCCATTAGGTGTTGGTTCAATCGCTGCTAGAGTAGTAGATGAATATGGCTTGAAACGTGAAGAAGCTTGTGAATTAGTGAAATACAGCGCTAGACTAAATGAAAAAGTTAATTCTACAAATCCTGTATATATCTGGTCAGTAAATGGTAATGCAAAGAAAATTACGGAAGCAGAATTATGCAAATGTATCTCTCCATTAGTATCAAAATGGGTAGAAGATATGCAAAAAATCTTGAGTGGTATCTTGCAAGCTGGGCCGTCAACTGTTATCATAACTGGTGAGGGTGGCGAAATGCAGGGCTTAAATGAGCTTTTACAGTCCTCATTAAATTGCGAAGTTCGTAATTATATTCCGGAAACATTAGGTGCTAGAAATGCTGGCATGACTACATGTTTAGGATTATTTTATGCATATAAAGACAAATTACCGATAACAGGTTATACCGATAATAGTCTCGATATGAAAGCATTTATGGATTCTGTATC
>CAJJTI010000204.1 GCA_905194705.1 uncultured Solobacterium sp.
TAAATTTTGAAAAATGTTGTAACCGCTTGTAACTAAAATGCGAGTGGGGTAAAATAAATTTAGTATTTGTTGGAGGTAAAAACAAACTATGAAACAGATTTCTGTTGTCGTTATTGATCCAGTTGGACTACATGCTCGTCCTGCTACAGTTGCAGTAAACGCTGCTAGCAAATTCAAGAGCGAAGTAAAAATCACTTATAAAGGACGTTCTGTAAACATGAAGTCTATTATGGGCGTTATGTCTTTAGGTATTCCTACACAGTCTGACGTTACTATTTCTTGCGAAGGCGAAGATGAAGACGTTGCTGTAAAGACAATCGAAGAAGTTCTTCGTGCTCAAAAAGTTATTGCTTAATAAGCTAAACAAAAATTAGAAGGCATTTGCCTTCTTTTTTTTGTGCATACTTAGAAAATAATTTCAAAGATAGTGCCACCTTCAGGATTATCTTTGATTGTAATAGAACCGTCATGTACTTTTACAATTTCATGTACTAGTGCTAAGCAGAGTCCGACTCCACCTAATGCACGACTTCTTGATTTATCTAAACGGAAAAATGGTTCAAAGACTCTTTCTCTTAATTCTTGAGGGATACCATTGCCAGTATCAGTTACAGATAAATAAATATGTTTATTTAGTTCAGATACTTTTACAGTAACTGTTCCATTTTGCTTATTGTATTTAATTGCATTTTCCACAAGATTATATACAAGTCGATAAATTAATATATCACTGCCTTGCATCGTAACTTCTTTTGATTCATCAACAAGGTTGATGTTTTTTTCTTTTGCGAGGGGTTCTAAATCGGCTAGAACTTCTTCTACAAGAGCATTTAACAGAATTTTATCATCACGAGATACAGTTTGTAATTCACTCATATCAAGAAGAGTTTTAACCATCTTGCTGAGTTTTTCATTTTGTTCGGTAACCATTTTAATCGTTTCTTTAGCACTTTCATCATTAGTTGGATGATCGATAGAATTATATAAATCCAGCTCTGCTTGCATAACAGCAAGAGGGGTACGTAATTCATGTGCGGCGTTAGCAGTAAATTGTCTTTGTACTTCAAAAGCTGAAGATAATCTCTCTAACATTTTGTTATAGGAAGTACTTAGTTGATTTAATTCTTTTACTTCATTTTCTTCAAGTCTGAAATTAGACATATTTTGAGCTTCAACTTCTTCGATTTTGTTGGAAATTCGGCGAGTGGTTTTAGTGCTCGACCACTGATAAAGTATGTTGCTACTCCACCAAGAAGAGCTAACAGTGTAGAAATAAAGAGACTGTTTTTTTTGTAGTCTACTTTATTGTTGCTAACCTGAATAGAAAAGTTATTAGCGAAATCATCCCATTCTTCATCAGGAATACTGATATAAAGTTCATCTGAATGTTTTCCACTTCCATCATCTATTTTGGAATCAATAGCATTTTGTAAAGAGTCAATATAATAGACACCATTTTGATAAACAAACATTGTTAAGCATCCACAGATTGCCGCAATAAATAATGTAGTAATTATGGTTAATCACCATTGTAGTGATATTTTTTTCATTTTGCATTCTCCACAATTTTATATCCTTCGCCAATTTTATTTACTATTGGATCATATCCTAGAACGGCTTTTAGTTTTTTCCTAAGAGAAGACATATGTACTCTAATTGAACCGCTGAAACTGTCTACAGAAGCATCCCATACGTGTTCAATTAATTCTTCCTGGCTTATGGGTCTACCTTGATTAAGAAGAAGATATTCTAAAATGCCATTTTCTTTTCTTGTTAGAGAGACAGGTTTGTCTTTTGCATAAGCTTCACGTTTTTTAGTATCAAACTTTATCTCGCCACAATGTAAAAAGACATCTTTTTGTACAAACTTACGTCTTGTTAAACTTCTAATACGTGCTTCAAGTTCCTGCAAATGAAATGGTTTCTCCAGGTAATCATTCGCTCCAGCATCAAGTCCAGCAACTTTATCTGCTATCTGGCTTTTAGCAGATAAGATAATGACTTTCGTTTCTTCGTTCTTTTTTCTTAGCTCTTTTAAAATATCCATTCCATCTGTACCTGGTAAATTTAAATCGAGCACGATTAAATCATAGTCTTCAAATAATATGCAATCTAAAGCATTGTTGCCATCATATGATGTGTCTACTTCGTATCCTGCACCATATAAATTTTTGGCAATCGTATCACATAAGTTTTTTTCATCTTCAACAATTAGTAGTCTCAAAATATTTTCTCCATCTGCTTAACAGAAATTTTACATCTCTTATTGTATAACATTAATGGTTGATAGGTCAGGAAAACATCTATTTAACCCGAAGGGAGTAAAAATCTTGAAAAATAAACGAATGATACAGTTAGCTTTAATTGTGATTGGTATATCTATGCTTGTATATGGTGTATCAAGAGGAGAAGCAGCTGTTGTGCTTAGTAAAGCGATAAAAATATGTCTGGAGTGTGTTG
>CAJJTI010000205.1 GCA_905194705.1 uncultured Solobacterium sp.
GTTCAGAAGTTCCTGTATAATATTGAAAGGAGTTAGTATGAGCAGTATAAAGTATTTATTAATAAAAAATTTTTCATGCATTTTATCAGAATTTATAATTACTTCAAATACATCTATCAGTTGGGTTTCTGCAAATTCCAGTGACTATGAATATGAATTGGATTTAACCTGTAGTTCAACGCATTACTTTGACGATGAAGAAGATACAACAACATACTTCTATGCGGAAACTGACTATGAAGGTGAGAGTGTTACCCTTGTAAATGCTGACGATTTGACAGAGTACACAATGCTTGACGATGGAAAATTTTCTGTAAGCGGAGATGATCTTCCATATGATGGCATATATTCAGCAAAAATTGAACTGGATACAAACGGTATAACTTATGAAAGTCCGAAAATTTTATCATTTTATGCTATTACAGAAGATGGTGTTAGATCTAAAACAATTTCTATAAAAATTGTAAGACGAATTACAGATATTCAAATTTCAGAAATGAATTCTGTCAATGAAGCAATAAATGCTCTTGTTGAGTCTGAAAATTATACATTAGCAAGTTTTGAAAATAAAAGTTCTATGATTTGCGAACTTTTAGTAAATCTTTCTGAGAGCGGAACAGAAGAATATCCTTACAGCTTGATTTTCCCTGATTCTATCAACTTTACCGGCAAGACGTATGTATTCAAATATTCATGTGGTGTGTTGGGAGGTGTTTCTATTACTGACCCCTTTGAAACAGTCGAAGGAGACGTCAATAATGATGGAACTTTTACAATTGCTGATGTAGTTTTATTGCAAAAGTGGATTCTGACAAAACCTGACGCTACTTTAAAAAATTGGAAAGCAGGCGATTTGTGCGAAGACGGAAAGCTTAATGTACTTGACCTTTGTATGATGAAACGCAAATTGGTTGAAAATATGCAGTCGAATCCTGAAGTTATTGACGAATTTACTCCTTGTACAGCAACCTTGGAGGATGATTTTATGGATTGGAAGGTTCATGTTATTATTAAGCATCAATATAGTGTATCAAATCATATATGGACGATTTCTGATTTTTTTAATGTAGATAATATTAAAAATGTCAAACAGTATGAATTAAATACCCCGTATCGACAAATAATTGAAATTTCATTAAACGAAAAATCTAAAGAAAATGTTTTAAAGTTAATTCATGATATTGAAGCATTGAATATTGTGGAAATCAAAGAGATTCAACCTGTTTTTTATTATACAGGAGATGTGTGATTGTATATGCAGTTAGCAAGTGTAATATTATTAATCCCAAAAATACTTCAGTACTTGATAATTTTGGCGATGATAGATTAACAGTGATAACTTGTACTAATGATGGAAAAAACAGACAAGTTGTTATTGGAAAACTGAAATAAGTTTTAATAGTAGAAAGTCTTATTAATTCTTAAAGTAATTCGATGATCTTAATTGTATAAAGTAATGGATGTAAATAAAATCTGCAAATGATAAAATTTCCCGATAAGCCAGCATTTAAATGATGATTTATCGGGATTTGTTTTTAAGTTTTTTACAGCCTTCATTTTTCATATTTTACTTTTGTACAGATAAAATTAAGATCTTTAAAATTTCAGGCAATTTCATTATTCTGTAATCTTCCCATTTCTCACATAGTCATCAATTTCTGAGATTTTAAATTTATACTGTTTTCCTGCTTTGTAGTAGGGAATCTTATTTGCCTTTATCCATGAACGAATGGTATCCTTACTCACGCTGAGATGATTTGCAATATCATCTAAATTGACCCATTTCTCTACCACATTGTTTTCGCCGTTCATTATGTACCTCCAACTTATAATTGAAATCCTAATTCACGTAATTCTGCTATTAGATCCACTTTCTTTATACACCAGTGCGTTCTGTTGAACTCATTGAAAGATGAATTGCCTCGTATATCTAAGTCAAATAAAGATTCATTCAGTCGCTGCTGCGGCAGAAGATAAATAATATGCGGGTATATCTTCACTGCTTCGTGACGAACCTTTAACTGACGGATATAACCCAATCCAAGAACCTGGTCTTCATCTGTATGTCCATAACTGATATTTTCATTTGCAAAGATAGATGGAAAAGTAAGTACTCTTTTTTGTGTTTCTGATGATGAAATTGGAAATTCTTTTACTAATTCATCACCCATATACTCTTTCAAGGAACGGTCAATGCTTAATGTGAAAGGCTGTATGTTATAAAAATCCATCTCACCTCCAACAATCAGATTATAATATTCGTTATTAAGAGAGAGCGTTGCAGGTTTTGGAGCTTGTGTTATAAGCTGAGGTGGTGTATTAAGCGTTTGCAATGTGACATTCAAATTATCAACATGATTTGCAAATACATTTTTTTCACCCGTTTGCTGAATTGTTTGAGAGCTTGTGTTCATAGGCGATTTAA
>CAJJTI010000206.1 GCA_905194705.1 uncultured Solobacterium sp.
TCATGAATATATAGCTCGTCTTGAAAAAGCTGGTAAATCACTAGGAGTTATTACCCAAAATATCGATGGTTTGCACTTATTAGCAGGAAGTAAACATGTTGTTGAATTACATGGGTCTATTCATCGTAATTATTGTACAAAATGTGGGAAATTTTATTCTGCAGAATATATTCAAAAGACAAAGGGAATACCATATTGTGAGTGTGGTGGACTAATTAAGCCGGACGTTGTTTTATATGGTGAAATGCTGGATGAAAAAGCACAAAGAGATGCGATAAAGATGATTCAACAGGCAGATATGTTAGTTGTTTTAGGGACATCTTTAGTTGTATATCCTGCTGCTGGCTTTATTCGTTATTTTGCTGGAGACAAACTTGTCATGATTAATCGTACTGCTACTTCATACGATAATATTGCAGATCTAGTTATTCAGGCTAATTTTAAAAGTATTTTCCCACATCTAACTATTCACGAAGATAAATAAAAGTAATAATGAGGAAGGCCATATGTTTATAAATAAAGTAGTAATAATAACAGATGGCGTAAATGGTATTGGTAAATACATAAAAGAAAAATTTTTGAAACAAAATGCAATTGTAAAAATCATT
Organism: uncultured Solobacterium sp.; assembly: GCA_905194705.1. Lineage (GTDB taxonomy): Bacteria > Bacillota_I > Bacilli_A > Erysipelotrichales > Erysipelotrichaceae > Bulleidia. Next base: position 609 of record CAJJTI010000206.1, read on the forward strand.
GATATTGCTCCTAGTGATCATTATGTTGAGGATATTTCTGGTAAAAATGTTTTGAGAAATTTTCGCTCAGATAAAGCTTCATTGATTAATAAAGAAAATATTTGCATTGATGATGGTATGACTCGGAAGAGGATATACCATAATGATTTTGATTGGAAATATGAAAGATGATAGAACTTATATAGCGATAGATTTAAAGTCATTTTATGCTTCTGTTGAATGTGTAGAAAGAAATTTAGATCCATTAAAAACAAATTTAATCGTTGCGGACACTTCTAGAACAGATAAAACAATTTGTCTTGCGGTATCTCCATCATTAAAATCTTTTGGCATACCTTCAAGACCACGTTTATTTGAAGTGATTCAAAGAGTGAAAAAAATAAATGATGATCGTTTAAAAGATGCACCAATGCATAAATTTACAGGTAATTCTGTTTTCTATAATGAATTAAAATCAAATCCTCAATTAAAACTATCATATATTGCAGCTGTTCCTAGAATGGCTTTATATATAGAATACAGTACGAAAATATATGAAACATATTTAGAATTTGTATCCGAAAAAGATATCCATGTATATTCTATTGATGAAGTATTTATCGATGTAACGGAATATTTAAATTATTACAATACTGATGCCCATACGCTTGCTAGAAGTATGATACAGGCTGTTTTAAGAAAAACAGGTATTACAGCTACAGCAGGTATTGGCACAAATCTTTACCTGGCAAAAGTTGCAATGGATATAGTTGCAAAACATATGCCTGCTGATAAAAATGGGGTAAGAATAGCAGAATTAAATGAACTGTCTTATCGAAAAACTTTGTGGCATCATACACCTTTAACAGATTTCTGGAGAGTTGGAAAAGGATATGCTAAAAGATTACATGATTTAGGTTTATATACTATGGGTGATATTGCTTTATGTTCAAAGGGTAATGTTGACTCTAAATATAATGAAGACATGTTATATAAAGAATTTGGTATAAATGCAGAGTTACTAATTGATCACGCCTGGGGCTATGAATCATGTACTATGGCTGATATCAAAAAATATAAACCGAATAATAACAGTATGAGTATTGGTCAAGTTTTACATAAACCTTATTTGTATGAAGCTGGTCTAATTATTGTAAAAGAAATGGCAGAAGAACTTGCATTATCATTATTTGCTAAAAAATATGTAACTCAGAATGTTTCTTTAGCAATTGGATATGACAGAAAAGATAATGAGGAATATATAGATGGTAATGACAGTGGTATACATGGGCATATTAAATTAAATAAATATTCTTACTCAATTAAAGATATTACGGAAGCGATTGTAAGAATATATCAGAAGAAGTGTAATCCTGTTTTATCTATTCGAAGAATTACAATATGTGCAATGGATATTATTCCTGTGGATAAAATACCTGTACAAGTTGTACAGACAGATTTGTTTTCACTTAATGAAGAAATAGAAGATTTGCAAATGGATGAAAAAGATTTAAAGGTTCAGAAGGCTATTCTTAAAATAAAGAATAAATATGGAAAAAATGCTCTTGTTCGGGCAAGAGATAAGATGAGCGAGGCAACACAAATTGATCGTAATAAACAAATAGGTGGTCATAAAGCATGACAGATAAGTATAATGAAATTCTTTATGAAGAATATTCAGGCTCAAAAAATCATCGTAAGATGTTAAATAGTGCAAGAGCTGCGCAATTTATGCCTTTTGCGGCTTTGACGGGATATAGTGAAGCAATTCAAGATGCATCTATAACTACAGATCAAAAGAAAGATTTCTTGTTATCTTTCCAAGAAATGTC
>CAJJTI010000207.1 GCA_905194705.1 uncultured Solobacterium sp.
GTTGCTCAGGAACTTATAAATAAAGTTAAATCAAAGTGTTGCGGAATTAAGGATAATGAAATCATAGTTATTCTGGTTGTTTGAAGGTCTTACTGAATCCGGTTGCAAATGATTCTATCTCACTTGATATTGTCTTGACATTGTTCGATATTTCCTGTGCGGCTACCGAGGCTGCATAGCCAGCTATTTCCCCTTTTATCTTTTCCACCTCCATGCGCTCATCGCTTGTGAGAGGCATTTGGTCTACTCTCTGACAAATATCTGAGTATTTGTTGAGGGCGTTTTCCCAATCGTCAGCAGTGTATTTGTCGCAATTGTTTTTTATCTCGGTCCTGAATGTCAGGAGCTCGTACACGGCATTTTCTTTTTTCTCACAACAGCAAAGAGCAAGGCATAACAAGCAAGCCGCAACCATTCTTATGCAGTTGTAGGTTCTGCGTGTGATAGGATCTTTATGTCTCATGTTAATATTTTTAATGCAAGAATTTGTCTTCTACAATGTTTTTATATAGTAATGTTTCTTCATATACAAAGGTATATTATTTCTTTAAAAGAGACAAATAAATGTTATAAAATATTCATGTTTATCCTTTAAAATTTTATATTGCTGTCCGCTAAAACTCCAAAGAGCATAAATATCCTGTCCGAAGTCCTTTAGAACTGGACTTCGGGCTTATTTTTCAAAAAGTAAGCCCCCTCTAATCAAAAAGACTAGGTTCAGGAGGTATTTCCTTAGCCTCCTGAATCATTTTTGCCCAATCTTTTTCCTGACTTCGTCACTCAAAAAACGCGTATTTTATAACTGATTGATAAACAATATTTTGTATCTTTGTGTCACCTAATATTGGGTGACACGAAAGGTATTTTAACTATGTTTGTCCGCAAAAAGAAATATCCATCCGGCAATATCGGAGTTATTGTTGCTGAGAAAATCGGTGGCAAGATGAAGGAACTTGCCACAATTGGAGTTGTATATAATGAAGATGAGGTCGAGAATTTTGTCAATGAAGCAAAAGAATGAATTTCAAAAGAAGAATCCCGGCGCCATCCACAACTCGATTTGTATGGAGAGGAGCGTGAGGCGTGTGACCATGAACGAGAAGAAGTCCGCCGCGTTCTGTCCAACGTCAGCAATATCCTTCTCAACGGATGCGACTTGATATTGGACCGCACGTTTGACAAGATTGGTTTCAACCGAATTGACGATGAAGTGTTCCGCAAGCTTGTAAAAGCTCGTTTGGCATATCTCATATATGTATCTGCTTCGTGGCTTTGAAAGTCTACAAGGAATTGGAGCGCATGCTGAAAGTCTCAGAGATTAAGATGAGCGTAGACAAGGTGCTTGCATTGGCTAAGACAATCACAACCATACAAATTAAGCTACCTCTGAACAAGGAGGTTTACACCCAAACAATGCTGATGGCAAGACATCAGAAAATAGCTAAACTCTTTGACGAAGAATTTTGGGTGACACGATGACAAAGTCAGAAAAAGTGTGTGGTTTGGTTGATTATTCGTCAGAAAAAGTGTGCGGTTTGGTTGTTTATTCGTCAGAAAAAGTGTGTGGTTTGATTGATTATTCGTCAGAAAAAGTGTATATTCCTGACTTCGTCACTCAAAAAACATACATTTTATAACTTGTTGATAAACAATATTTTGTATCTTTGTGTCACCTAATGTTGGGTGACACGATGACGAAGTCAGGGTATATCTTTCCCATTAATTTCAATTTTCATGACTCTTGCATAAATACTTATATATGGATATTTCGACTGATATTTATTCCATTTTTCTACCCAATCTCTACTTCTTTTTAGTTCTTCTTTATCACCCGTAGTACTGTAGGAATAGTATTGACATAATTTTAATTTGCATACAGTTTCCGTTGCACCATCTGAATGTGGATCAATAAAAACACATAGTGTTTTATCTTTACAAATAAAAATATCAGCTATGCCTATATTGGAAATTCTAAGATAATTATCTTTTGGCGGTAATACTCCCCAATATTTATAAGGTGTTATATAGCATCCCTTACATGTTTTCCAAACAGTGAACTCTACTTCATTGATAATATAAAAAGTTCTATACCAAAATACACTAAACAAAACAAATGCAGATATACAGAATCCGAGAAGGAAAGTTTTATGTACCTTTCTTCCTCGAAAATATTTATGTGATATTCTATTCATTTTTAATTTTCTCCCTATATTTTCCTCGAGTATCCAGAATTTTGCATTTGGATAACTTTAAAGTCTCAGCCCATTTTATCTATTCATTTGAACTTGCAGGGCTCTTCGGTCGCTAGAGCTTGCGTATTCTTATTGATGTAATGATATTATCGTATTTATTTTTAC
>CAJJTI010000208.1 GCA_905194705.1 uncultured Solobacterium sp.
TGTCAATGGAGATGAAGGCAAAGGATAAAATAAAAATCATGGAAGCAGAATATGGTATTCCGATTGAGGATGGTATCAGAGAGGAAGTGAATATCATGTGTAATCTTGGTGAAGGACTTGCAATCAATTATATGAAGCGAGGTTGGGAACAGGGACTTAGTAAAGGTATGAAGGAGGGGATAGAATTAAAATATACCCCATAGAATGGACACGATAAGAAGAAGGGTTCCTTAAAAATGGACACAAGAAGAAGGGATAAAATCCTGGTTAGTGGACAATAAAAGAAGGGATTTCTTCTGGTAGATGATGTATAATAAAAGTATCTATCGGAGGAAATATGAAAGAATACACATCGAAACAAATTAAGGAACTCAAAGCTAACCCGTACACACTTAATGTGACAAAGAACAAGCTTTATTTTACAGCTAAATTTAAAGAAGATTTTTGGATCAGCTATCAGGCTGGTAACGCTCCAAGAAAAATTCTTCTGGATTTTGGATATAATCTAGAGTACTTTGGACAAAAACAGATAGATGACATTGTGCAAAGAATAAAGCGTCAGGCTCTATCGGGCAATGGCTTTACCGAGGGCGAAAACAGACAAAAAAGAATTTCTATAAAAGCAACAAATGAAGAGGATTTGTCGTCACCGCAATCCATAGAACGTATGCAGAACGAGCTTTTGTATCTAAGACAAGAAGTAGAGTTTTTAAAAAAAATTATTATTGCGGACAATTCGAGGAAGAGAGATTAGTCATGGAGACTTCAGAAAGCAAATTTGAAATCATCCATGAGACGATAAATAAAGCAAATAATACATTGTCAGTTAAGATGCTCTGTGAAATAGCAGGAGTATCAAGATCCGGTTATTACAACTGGGTACATTCAGCGGATAAAAGAGCAGAAAAAGAAGCACAGGATAGAGCCGATTTTGAATTGGTATTAGCTGCATATAGCTTCAGAGGTTATGACAAAGGGGCTCAAGGAATCTATATGAGATTGTTGCATATGAATCCACCAGTTGTTATGAATGTCAAGAAAATAAGACGATTGATGAAGAAATATGGTCTTATGTGTAACATAAGAAAAGCAAATCCTTACAGAAGAATGGCAAAAGCAATAAAAACTAATAACGTTGCCGATAATCATGTGAAACGGGAGTTTGAAAAATATGGTCCGAGAAGGATATTGCTTACGGATATAACCTATGTTCCATTTGATGGTCGATTCTGCTATCTATCAGCAATTATAGATGCCTTTACAAAACAAATTTTATCGTATGTGTTAAGCGAATCTTTAGAAGTGGATTTTGTTTTGGAAACAGTCAACCTAATGATAGAAAAGCATGGAGTTTCCCTTACAACTAAAACAATCTTACATAGTGATCAAGGGTGCCATTATACGAGTTGCAGTTTTATACAACTTGTCAAAGATAAAGGTTTAAGACAGTCTATGTCCAGAAGAGGAAATTGTTGGGACAATGCACCTCAGGAAAGTTTCTTTGGACGTATGAAGGATCATATAGGAGACAGGCTAAAAGAATGTGGAACATATAGCGAGGTTCGTGCTATTATTGATGATTGGATGGATTATTATAACAATGATAGATATCAGTGGGAATTAGCGAAGCTTTCTCCCAATGAATACTATAAATATATAACAACAGGCATATATCCGATTAAGGGAAAAATCCCTTCTACGGATATGTATGATGAAGAAGGTAATAAAACAAACTGATATAGCCATCTACTGGCTAGAAAGAACAAATCCCTTCTTCTTAATTTGTCCTTGACAAGGGGTACACTTTACAGCAAGGCGAGCGGACGAATAAAAAAGTAGTTATTTTGAATATGTATGCAGACGGTGTCTCAATGGAGAATATCATAAAATGGGCAGATGCAGACGAAAATCTGGTAAAAGCTGTCATCGCCGAGTATAAAGAAAGCCGTGCATAGAAAAAATATATGAATGAAAGAATGCCAACATGTATCGAAGATGGAATTGCCAAATATACATGCAAAAACTGTGGTGATACTTATACAGAAATTTTTGCGGCTAATTCAGAGACCCTTCCGGAATATTCCGGAAGGGTCGATTTTTAATCGCCGTTTTTTTCAGTGATCAAATAAGAAATACGAATAAACTGGTCATAGCCATTTTTTAATAATCGCCAGTGTGCCCGGCCTTTGTCTTCAATATGATAATACGTGCGGTTTCGCCCGTTTTCAAGCGCAACAGTGTAGGAGGAGATCATCTGGGCGTTGAGTAATCGACTGATAACGGGATACAGACCAGCTTCGCTATATTCTATTAAGCCGAAAGTCATTGCTTTGATGTCCTT
>CAJJTI010000209.1 GCA_905194705.1 uncultured Solobacterium sp.
CTGAACATACCATCCGCGATTTGCTTTATTGGTATGATTAAAAAAAGGGGAAGCTGCTAATTAGCTTCCTCTTTTGCGGAATTGTCACTTAAGATACATAAGTTTGTCATACGCCATTTTCCATAGCTGTTTTTCACAAAGAATAATTGATAACTTGAAGAATAAGTTTTTGTGACATCTGTTGCTGAAACGATGTAATCGAATGAAATAGAACCGATAAAGGCATTTTCTCCTATAGGCATGATGTCATAAATTTTTGTATTTTGAAATTCAATACTGTTATGACTGCTGAACCATTGGTTATCGAAACTTGAAATAGCATAATAGAAATCTGTGTTTGGATATAAATGTTGTGTTAAAGAATAGAATGTTCCATCTTTTGTAATGTACTTACAATATGCAATTGCTGTTTCTTCAATTTCTTTAGAAAATTCAGATATTTCTTCGCTTGTTGGAGCTTTACCAATATAGAAATGATCACTTGAATAATCTCTTATTGCAATATAATTCGAACTAGTTTCGATTTCAGGAGCAGAGATGAAACTGCCTATACTGTAACGAGTTACTAGCGGCATTTTACTATCTAGATTTAAACCTTCAAACGCTTTTGGAATATTATCTTCAGCATGGGAATAATCTTCGGTAATGACATTGTTATTAATTGAGAAGGTTGTATCTTCTAAAACATCAAATGTATATGTATGATTTTGCGATACTGTACGTACTTTCCATACAGATGAATTTTCTGGTTTTCTTACTTCTAATGCACATATTTTTTCCTGCTGGTAATAGACATCATAGTAAGAAGAATAATTATCTTTGCCAGAGAAAGAGAAGGTCATACCAGATACATTTCTATCACCATATAACCATACAAGATATTTTGTATAAGTTTCTTCGTCATTTAGTTCAACAAAGTTTTCTATATCTTCTTGATATATTTCATGCCACTTGTGTTTGCCTACTTTTTTAACATATTCACTCATGGCACCATTAACGCTTTGTCTTTCATAACGAGAAAGCCAAAACCACAAATAACCTAGTCCTGAAGCAAATATAATTGAACAGCATAAAACAACTTTAAAAAGAGTAATATAAAACTCTTTGCCAGCTCTTACTCTATCTTCATAAGTTGTTTTCTTTTTATTTGTTATTTTACTATCCATGCTGTTGGCACCGTCCTATCTGAACGCATTGATACAATGTTATTGATAATTTCACCTTTATAAACCATAACAGAGCTTGAGCCACCATCAAGGTTAGCTGCATTAATTGCTCCATATTCTAACATGATATTGATACAGTCTTCGTATGTCGCTCCTAGACTTGTTGTTTGTCTACCATCAATGACAAGTAATAGTACTGCTCCATCTGCTCTTTGACCAATAACGGTTCTTGGATTTAAGCCGCCACCCGTACCTGTTACAGCTACGGGACTACCATCAACGATAAAGATAGGACCAAAAGTAACCGCATCAGTAATACCCCATGATAAAGCTTCAGCCGCTGTCATATTACCAACAATTAAATGGTCATGTTCGTTAAAGCCAATTAAACTTACCCAGGCATCTTCTTTACCAGCTACAAGTTCTCCATCCTTAATGACTACACCATAAGGAATAGAACCATCACCCTGGCCATTAGGATCTTCAAATCCTCCAGCATTAATACCCGCAATAGCTCCTTCTTTATCAACATAATCCTGTACTAAGAAGCCGGAAGCGTTTTCGCTTGACATAAGGGTATTAACACCTAATTGAATACGTGATGGATCTCGTACAATCATCAGTTTTCCTTTATAAGTTCCCCCTTGAATATCAACGATTTCAATTTTATCTTTTTCTTCTTCAGGAATAATAAAATCATCCTCATTGTTATAGGTAATCTGTTCTGTATAACTAACACTGTTTTTAGATAATTTTGCAGTTAGTTCTTCATCAGTAAAAAACATATGGGCAATTTTTTTGCCGCGTCTAGTTTCCATCATTGTAGAAATAATTAAGTTACTGAATGTTGGTGAAGGCCCTTTTAAAATAATAAGTAACGCAGAGTACCCAAAAAGTCCCATAGATAAACCTATGGTGAGTACGACAATTAAAGCTTTCCTGCTTGTTCTTCTAATGCCTGCTTTTAAGCGTGGTTTTTTCTTCTTTGTATTTTTCATATATTAAAATCTAGATTATTATATCATATTGCATTAATGGTTCATGTTATAATCAAAGAAATAAGAATATCT
>CAJJTI010000210.1 GCA_905194705.1 uncultured Solobacterium sp.
CATCATTGAAAAAGAATTACCATTTTTGGCTCAATATGATACAGAAATTATCGCTAACGTTGCTGGAAGTACAGAAGAAGATTATGTTACAGTCATTGAAAAGATGAATGATAATCCTACGGTTAAAGCATTTGAATTAAATATTTCTTGTCCTAATGTAAAACATGGTGGAATGGGATTAGGTACAGAACCCACTTTGGCAAAACATGTTACAGAAATATGCAAGAAAGTATCTAAAAAACCTATCTATGTAAAGTTATCACCAAATGTAACAGATATTGTTGCTATTGCAAAAGCTGTAGAAGAAGGTGGCGCAGATGGTCTTGTCATGATTAATACACTATTAGGTATGCGTATTAACTTAAGAACAGGTAAACCAGTTTTAGCAAATACTACAGGTGGTTTAAGTGGACCGGCTGTAAAACCAGTAGGTATACGTTGTGTATATCAATGTGCAAAAGAAGTAAATATCCCAATTATTGGTGTTGGTGGTATTAGTAACAGCGAAGATGTTCTAGAGTATTTACTTGCAGGTGCAAGTGCCGTAGAAGTAGGTGCAATGAACTTTAAAGATCCATATATCTGTAAAAAAATTATCGAAGACTTACCAGAAACATTGAAGAAATATGGATATACATCTATTCAAGAAGTTATAGGAAGGAGATTAAAATGAGTAGAACAATTATTGCTTTAGATTTTTCAAACAAGGAACAGGTTTTAGATTTCTTAAAACAATTTGATGAACCAGTATATGTAAAAATTGGTATGGAATTAACATATGCCTGCGGTTTAGACATTGTTAAAGAAGTTAAAGCTATGGGCCACAAAATCTTCTTAGATTTAAAATTACATGACATTCCTAATACTGTAAAAGGTGGAATGAAGAACCTTGCTAAACTTGGAGTAGATATTGTTAACTGTCATTGCGCAGGTGGTATCGAAATGATGAAGGCTGCAAAAGAAGGAATCTTAGAAGGTACTCCTAGTGGACAAGAACCAGCAAAACTAATTGGTGTAACAGTATTAACAAGTACATCTAAAGAAAGCATGAATGAAGAACTTGGTATTCCTGGTGAAGTAATTGATACAGTAATTCATTATGCAAAAAATGCAAAAGAAGCAGGACTTGATGGTGTAGTATGTTCAGTTCATGAAGCAAAAGCAATTCATGAAGCTTGTGGAAATGATTTCTTGACAGTAACTCCAGGTATTCGTTTGGCTGGTAACTCTGCTGATGACCAAAAGAGAGTTGCTACTCCAGAATATGCTAAAGAACAGGGTTGTGACATGATTGTAGTTGGTAGAAGTATTACAAAGAGTACTGATCCAAAAGCAACTTATACTGCAATTGAAGAGGTAATGAAATAATGGAACAATACAAGAAGGATTTCGTTGAATTCATGCTTTCATGCAATGCCTTGAAGTTTGGTGATTTTACATTGAAATCAGGTAGAAAATCTCCATTCTTTATGAATGCAGGAGCATATGTAACAGGTAGACAACTACATGAATTAGCGTGTTATTATGCTAAAGCTATCCATGACCAATTTGGTGAAGACTTTGACGTATTATTTGGACCTGCCTATAAAGGTATTCCACTAGCAGTAGCTACAGCTATGGCTTTCTATGAATTATATGGTAAAGAAGTACGTTATTGTTCAAATAGAAAAGAAGTTAAAGATCATGGTGATACAGGTATCTTACTTGGCTCAAAATTACAAGATGGTGACCGTGTTGTTATGATTGAAGATGTAACTACATCTGGTAAATCAATGGAAGAAACAGTTCCAATTGTTAGAGCTCAAGCTAATGTTGAAATTGTAGGCTTAATCGTATCATTAAATCGTAATGAAAAAGGCAAGTCGGAAAAAACAGCTTTAAAAGAAGTTAGTGAACTATATGGCTTCCCTGCTGCAGCAATTGTAAGCATGCCTGAAGTTGTTGAAATCTTAAAAGAAGAAAACAAACTTGATGATGACTTACTTTCAAGAATTGATGCTTACTACGAGTTATACGGTGCTAAAGAATAATGAAGAAATCTGGTGAAATGCCAGATTTTTTTTGCTTTTTTGGGGAACTAGTGCCTTTTTATCTAATAACAAATATAAGGAGGTAGTGGTACCAGTGAAACAATTTAAAAACTTAACAATTCAAGATGACTTTATGTTTGCTAAAGTAAT
>CAJJTI010000211.1 GCA_905194705.1 uncultured Solobacterium sp.
ATATTTACTGCTTATGGTGATTCTTTAAGAAAAATCAACTGGGTATTAACAGATTACAGTGTATGTAATTATTCTAAAAATCATATGGGGCTAGTAAAAGATGCCTTGCGGTATATTGATTTAAATATCGCAGACAGTAACCAGGCATTAATTGCATATGAAACGGTATTCCGTGTTCAAAATGGTATTGCGATTCATAACCTCATGGATACGTCTATCCTTGAAAAAGGATTATTAGAAAAACATACTAATATTACGAATAAAAATACCGTTAATATAATCAATGTTGCAAGATTACATCCACAAAAGGGGATTGATCGTTTAATTCGCTCAAGTACACAAGTCTATAATGAAGGATATAAACATGATTTATATTTAATCGGTGGTGGTGAACTTGAAGATGAGCTGAAAAAATTAGTTGAAGATTTGAAGGCTGTTCATATTCACTTTCTGGGTTTTAAGAAAAATCCTTATCGCGATATTGCAGAATGCGATTTATTTGTATTAAGCAGCTTGTATGAAGGTTTTGCAACAATCATCAATGAAAGTCTTATTGTTGGTACACCAGTACTTACAACTAGAGTAAGTGGTTGTGAAGAGCAGATTACAGATCCTTCTTATGGCTGGATTGTAGAAAATAATGAAGAAGCCTTAACAAATGGTTTAAGAGAGGCTCTTAAAGATTTAGAAAAATTAAGAAAAAAGAAACAAGAATTATGTCATTATAAGTATGATAATGAAGGAATATTAAAAGAATTTATGGATGTTCTTTAAAAGTGAGGTAAGTAATGAGAAAGCAAGAAAAGCTGTTACATATACTGGTAATCGTATTTTTAGCGATTCAACCAATTATAGATATGGACTATTTGATCTATGATTTTTTAGATCAGTTTGGTTTGCCTAGATTATCTACAATTCTTCGTTTTGTAGTTGTACCATTATTACTTATTTTTTCTTTTATTCTACGTGATAAAAAGAAAAAGAGAACTTTTATTGCAGTAGGAACTTATGGAGTTCTACTGTTAGTTTATTTTGTGTTACATGCAAAACAAGCAGCGAGTCTTGTTGAACGTTTAGCTTTTACTGATAACTTTTATTTCAATACTTTCCAGGAATTAACCTATGTATTAACACTTGTTATTCCGTATTTCCTTGTTTATTTAATTTATAACGAAAACTTTAATGAAAAAGAAGTAAAACTCATTACTTGCATTTTATCGGCATCTATCAGTATTACCATATTAATTGGTGATTTATTTGTCTTTGCAAAAAGTACATATTATGGATATACAGTAGGTAATATTTTTACCTGGTTTAATGGCATATATCAAGCATATCATCCTAGAACTCTAGCTTCTAAATTCTTTTTTAATGAAGGAAATACAATTGGTATTTTGTTATTTATGATTTTGCCAATGATATACTATTTCTTTTATCGAGAAGAAAATAAGAAGAACAAACTATATTTAGCATCACTAATCTTTATTCAATCTTTATCTATGCAAATGCTAGCAACTAGAGTTGCGACATATGGCGCTGTTGTAATGCCGGTATTATTTTTAGCTATTTACTTATTTACCGTACTCATTACAAAAACAGAAAAATTTCAAAAGACGATTTGTTTTGTGACTGTTATATTTGCGGCAGTATTTGCCATGATTTTACCAATGACACCAGCAGTTCAAAACCAGAAAGTTGATGCCAAAAATGATACAGCTTTATTACATAATGGTATGGCTGATTTAGGTAAAGAAGAATTAGCCAACGCTGATGATTTAGTTCCAGGATCTGTAGAATATATCAACTTCTATGTTTATATGTTTGAAACATATGGTATCAATGCCCGTTATATTCAATCTGTTCCAAGTATGTATTATACCGAGTATTATAGCTATCAAGTCGATCCTAAGTTCTGGGTTGATGTCACATTTATGCCAGTATTTGACCGTGTGAGTGGTAGA
>CAJJTI010000212.1 GCA_905194705.1 uncultured Solobacterium sp.
GTTATTCTTTCATGTTTCCTGTACCTGATTCAGAAATCAAACAAAAAGTCATAAAGCTATTTCATGTATTTAGAGAATTCAATAGAGTTATTAATGGTATTAGAATAGCTATAAGTGAACTGCAAAAGAGAAAATTATTCAAGGTTCAACATTTTTTGGCATATGTTTATAACATCCATCTAATTTCTTATTAAATTATACAACATAAATAAAATCCATGCATCACGTTCATCTCCTAGAATGCCTATTAATAGGCGTTCAAAAAATAATTTATATTAATCTGTTGTTTGTATATTCGAATTTCCTTACATTATTTGCATGTTACCATTATTAATATTATTTATATTGTGTGTTATACATCCCACTCTGCAAAGGAGCGCGCTTTACGCACAGTTTTGTAAACAAAAATCAGTTTAAGACTTTTATTCAAGCCCCCTTGCTTCCTTTGTTGTCCATAGAAAACCTCCATAATTGTAATCGAGAGATATTTGATGACTGCAAAAAAAACTCTTTAAAGAGATACTAGAATCTATGATGATATGTCCCGTACATATCATCTCATCAACTATTTAATTGTAAGGATATCATTTGTACAAGTTCATGGCATCACTTGTGAAATGTTTAGTCAGGCGCTTACATTCAAAGTCTTTTTAAAGTACTCTCTTTAATACATACCACATAAATAGGAGGATTTTCATTATAATCCTCCTCGTATAATATGTACGTAATCAGTTAATGAATTTAATTAAATTCATCATTGATTGTACATTCTAATTTTAAGATAATAGTTTTGTTTTGAATGAAGGTTTTATTCTTTCCCCCTGTGGCTACTTCATGTACGTCCACTTCAAAAAGACTTAATCCTTTAGACTTGACATCACTTTATACCCGAATTAGTTTGTTGCAGCAGTGTTTCTACACTTGTCTCCGTATTTGCGAGGTTGCGTTTGTCTTGATTTAGAGGTGCAATTCAAAACCGATTACATATGAAAGAAGGTCATTATTTATGGAAAACAATTATATTCTTTATGTTGGCATGGACGTCTCTAAAGGTAAAGCAGATGCTGCTATCCTCAAGATCAGTGATCGTAGATCTGTTAAACCTAAATTCTTGCGTAAAAAATTATCTTTTAAGTTTGTTAAATCAGAAGTTGCTTCTTTTTTAGAAACTGTTAGAAGCTATTCTGATGTTAACTGTACCAGTATCTGTTTTGCTTTAGAAGTTACTGGTATCTATTCTACTAATATCTATGACTACATCAAAGCGAATCTTTATGAAAACGAAAGCATCAAATTTCTTAATACCGATTTTGTCAATCAATGGCGCATTGCTCATAATATCGCTAAATCAGATCCTTTGGATGCTCAAACTATTTCTACTATCATTGGCACTGATTTAGATGTTCAATATGTCAATGACAACGTTTTTGAAAATAAAAACGGATATCAAGATTTGAAAGCTTTAGTACACAGACATTATCAGATCAAAAAAATCTATTCTCAAGAAATCAACCGTCTCATTGCCCAATGCGATTGTTTGTTTCCTGAACTTCAATATGTTTTCGAACCTAAATCAGCTGCTTTTATCGCTGTCTTATCTTCATATCCTACGACACATGATATCATAAATGCTTCTAGAGTTGAAGTGTTTGACGTCGTTTATGAAGCAACCAAGCATCGTTGTTCAATGGATAAAGTAGATAAGCTCTTTGAACTATGTCAGGATACTTTAGTTCCTGATGATATTTCTTCCTATGGAAAAAGTATCATTCTAGACCTTGTTGAAAACATTAAAAATATAAAAGGTCAGCTCAAATCAATTGAAAGATATATTAAAGATATTGCTTCTTTAAATCCAGCTTATAAACTGCTTCTTACAATTACAGGATGCGGTCCTATAACTGCTGCAACTGTTATTGCTGAAACTGGTAATATAAGAAGATTTAAAAACGC
>CAJJTI010000213.1 GCA_905194705.1 uncultured Solobacterium sp.
TCAGTTCTATCAGCTGGTGTTTCTGTCAAAGATTCACGAGTCTGTTTTAATTCTTTTTGAATAAAAGTCAATTCTTCTTCTCTTGTTAAAGTTTTCCCATCTTCTTTTTCTGCTAATGCAATAGAAGAAATAACAAGTGATAATACCCCTTTTTTCACTGTGTCATGGTCTTTCATTGCCTGCATATTTGCTTTTCTTAATTCAATTAATAACTCTCCCATAATCTATTACTCCTTACTTATTCAAATAGTTTTCTATACCATTTACTGTAGTTTTAGTACTGGCTATTGCTTCTACTACGGTTTTTGCTCCTAAAATAAAATCTCCAGCCACAAATACTCCATCAAAGCTTGTCATATTTGTTTCATTCACTTCTGGATAATGCCATTTATTTAATTCTGGTAATTCTTCACCAAATACAGATAAATCTATTGTTTCTCCAGCCGCCACAAGTAATGCATCTAAAGTTATTTCATGATCTGTATTCTCTAGTATTTTAGTACGTAATTTGCCATTTTCATCTGTAACATTTTCACATTTTCTAAAAATTACACTACCATCTTTTACTTCTACTGGAGCTTCAAACACTTCAAATTTAACGCCTTCAGCAATTGCTTCTTCTACTTCTAGAGGATTAGCTGGCATGTTTTCAAATGTCTTGCGGTAATATACATAAGTATCTTTACCCATTCTTTTAGCACTTCTTGCTGCATCCATTGCTACATTACCACCACCGATAACAACAACTTTATTTGCTTTATCAATTAAACTGTTATCTTTCAAAAAGGCTAATGCATTAATAACTTTCTCTTTTTCTTCACCAGGTATTCTTAGTTTATTTTCTTTAATCGCTCCTGTTGCCACAATAACAGCATCTGCTTCTTTACGAATATTAGATAATGTTATATCTTTTCCTATTTCTATATTACCGTGAGAAGAAATACCATATTCTTTTAGTATTCTTTCGTATTCATCTACGATACTTTTATCTAAACGAAAACCCGGAATACCATATCTTAATACGCCACCAATTCTTTCTTCTTTATCATAAACAGTAACGTTATATCCTTTTTGTGCTAAAAATATCGCTGCACTAAGTCCTGCTGGACCTGCCCCAATAATCGCAATCTTCTGATCATTTTTTGGTGTTACATCTGGATGAAATGCTTTTAAGAATTCATTAGATATTTCTTGTTCAATTTCATACCAGCGAACAGGATCTTTTTTTGCATTTAAAACACAAGCCCCATAACAAAATGACTTATAGTTACAAACAATAGATGTTACAGCACTGAAAGGATTATTGTTAAATAAAATCTCTCCTGCTTCTTTTAATCTACCTTCTTTATATAAACGTATGCATTCAGGAATAGCTGTATGAACAGGACACCCTATCATTGAGCATCGTGGTTTAGGACAACCTAAACATTTAATAGCTTCTGGATTCATTTTTATATTTCTCCTTTGTTCCACTATATTATAATCATTTTTTCATGCTAAAATTTCATATACAAGGGAGAAATATTATGAAAAACTTTGTTTTTATATCACCCACATTTCCTAAGACCTATTATCAATTTCCACAAAGTTGGAAGAATTTAGGTGGAAATGCTTTATGTATTGGCGAAGACAGCTATGATTCCTTATCTCCAGAATTAAAAGAAGCCACAACTGAATATTATCAAGTCTCTTCTTTAATGGATTATGACGAAGTATATCGTGCAGTTGCCTGGTTTGCTCACAAGTATGGAAAAATTGACTGGTTAGAAAGCAACAATGAATTCTGGCTTGAACAAGATGCTCGTCTTCGTACTGACTTTAATATCACAACAGGCGATAAATCCGATGATGTGATGCGGTTTAAGAAAAAATCCAACATGA
>CAJJTI010000214.1 GCA_905194705.1 uncultured Solobacterium sp.
CAAGTTTAAAAAGTACACATAAACAGACTTCTATTTATCGAATATCTGCAAGTATTCGTTCATTTCATCATTTCATTGCATTTTATTATGACGAGAAAGATCCTACAACAAATATAGAAGTATCAAAAGGGCTAAAAAAATTACCTGTATTTTGCTCTGTAGAAGAAATAAATACATTAATGAATAGCTTTGATGACAGCAAAAATGAGGATTTATTGCATCATGCTATATTAGAGTTAATTTACTCTTGTGGCTTAAGAATTTCTGAAGCTACTACTTTAACTGTTAATAGAATTGACCTCGATATTGGCAGTTTAAGGGTGCTTGGAAAAGGAAATAAAGAAAGAATAGTACCTATACCAAAAGGGTCTATACCTTTACTAAAAAAATATCGAGACCTTGTTAGACCGTTATATATAAAAAAGAAAACTAACTTGTTTTTTATCAATCATTTAGGACACAAAATTACAAGCCAATCAATAGAACTCGTGTTAAAATCTAAGTGTCTGGAACTAGGGTTAAATACAGAAATTACACCTCATAAACTGCGTCACAGTTTTGCAACACATTTACTACAAAACGGTGCAGATTTAAGGAGTATACAAGAGTTATTAGGCCACAGTGATATACAAACAACTGAAATATATACTCATGTTCAAAATAAGCAATTATTTGACAGTTATATGAAATTTCATCCAGGTGAAAAAGGAGAAAAACTGAAATGAATAAGAAATTTAAACGTGTATTTACAATCGTAGTAGATTCTTGGGGATATGGCAGTATGCCTGATGCTAGTAAATATGGAGATGAAGGTGCAGATACAATGGGACATATTGCTGCATCTGTAGATAGCTTAAATCTTCCAAATCTTCATAAACTAGGTGCTTTCAATTTAAAACGCATTAAACAATATGCACCAGTAGATAATCCGAGTGGTTACTATTTAAAAATGAGAGAGCATAGTAACTCTAAAGATACTATGACAGGTCATTGGGAAATGATGGGTTTATATATTGAACAACCATTCATTACATTTACTGAACATGGCTTTCCAAAAGAACTAATTGATGAACTTGAAGCAAAAACAGGTCATAAGGTAATTGGTAATAAAGCAGCAAGTGGTACAGAAATCTTGGATGAACTAGGTGAACGTCATATTGAAACAGGGGAGATGATTGTATATACATCTGCAGACTCTGTCCTACAAATCGCTGCAAGTGAAGAAACATTTGGTTTAGAAGAATTATATAGATGTTGTGAAATTGCCAGAAAAATCACAATGAAACCAGAATGGAAGGTTGGTAGAGTTATTGCTCGTCCATTTGTTGGTAAGACTAAGGGTCATTTTGTTAGAACACCAAATAGACATGACTTAGCATTAAAACCTACAGGAAAAACGGTATTAAATAGCTTAAAAGATGCTAATTATGATGTAATTTCTATTGGTAAAATAAACGATATATTCGTTGGTGAAGGAATTACTGAAGCATATCACTCTGAATCAAGTGTTCATGGAATGGAACAAACATTAGATGAAGCTTCAAAAGATTTTAATGGTGTATGTTTCGTTAACTTAGTAGATTTTGATGCTAAGTGGGGACATAGACGTAATGTGAAAGGGTATGCAGAAGAATTAGAAAAATTCGATGAAAAACTTGGTCAATTACTACCACTATTAAAAGAAGACGATTTGTTAATGATTACAGCAGACCACGGTAATGATCCAACTTGGACTGGAACAGATCATACTAGAGAAATGGTTCCATTATTCTTATATAGTCCATCATTTACCGGCAGTGGCTTATTAAGAACAAGTGACACATTCTCTGATATTGGTGCAACAATCGCTGATAACTTTAATGTAGAAGCTCCTG
>CAJJTI010000215.1 GCA_905194705.1 uncultured Solobacterium sp.
TTGACATTATAGTAATGTTCAAAAAACGCTGAGAATAATTTCTTCTCAGCGTTTCCGACAACTATTTTCTTTCCTTTGACACCTTCTCACTTATTCTCTGATAGATTTCCTTTGTCTCTGCGTCATTTTCCCCATTTACAACTAATATTTTTCCATCTATGTTCATGACAACATATGAATGGCAGGAGGCATGAGTGTAGCGGATATAATCTCCGAAGATATCGTTTTTGAAGTTTCCCATAGCATACTTCAGATTTCCAAGACCATTAGTTCTGTAATCATTATTGTTCTGCAATACATTTTCTTCATAAGAAATGCTGTCAATTTGCGAATACTCCACTGTATAATCATTCCATCCTTTTGCTTCAATGTTAAAATCACGATCATTACAACGAACCTGAATGCTTCCACAAAACAAAGTCCATATAGTAAACACAATAGTGGAAATTGCGATGATCAGATATATCACACTTTTTTTTGTATTATACTGAATTTTTAAGCCTTCTCCTGTTGCCAGCTTTTTCTTATAAAAAAGGTAGGAGTAGAGAATGCTAATGATTGCAGCTGCCATAATGCTTATAATATACACAACCAGTGCAGCCATGCTTTCCCCAAAAAGTCCACAAAGCATACATAAAATACCTGATGCCATCCATAATTTGCCGCTGAATCTATGTGTTGCATTCCAGTTTTCTTCATCCATTAAAGACCATACAACTCTTATTCCTATGGTATTATTCTGTTTCACTTTTGGCAAATAATTTCCAATAACCATAAACAGCAGTCCAGTTCCATAGTAAATTACTGCCATAAACAGATTTTCCATATCTGCACCCATATTGACCAGTCTTGCAATACCATTATAGAGTAATGTTATAATTGGTATAATCCACATCGTCATTCCTATAATCTTGCGGCTCTGCTGTCTGTTCCGGTTATCATAAAATATTATTGCCACCAGCGCACAATCCGTCACTACAAAAAACACATTTGCCCACATGCTCTGTGTACTAGTGAATCCTACTAAAACCCCGATGAGCATTACCAGAACAGAACAAATTAATGAACCTCTATATTTTTTTATCATTTCCTTCATCGTCCGATGCTCCTTTCAAATCTATAATCCACAACATGACATCTTCCAATACGGAAGTGTTTAATTCATAATAAATAAATTTTCCTTCTCTTTTATTTCGGATTAAATCAGCCTCCTTCAATATTGCCAGATGTCTGGATATAGAAGCTCCCGTTACTGAAAAATGTTCACATATCTCTCCAGCAGAAAGCCGTCCATTCTTCAATAAATTTAAAATCTCACGTCGTATTGGATCTGCCAGTGCTTTTAATGTATCTTGTATACCCAAGAATTCATCACGCTCCTCATTTAACATTTAACCTAATTGTTAAATGTATTATAATGCAAGATATGTTATCTGTCAACGACTAAATTTTTCTAAAGAAGAACATGCTTTATCATACAATGCCTGTTCTTCTTTAGAAAATGAATTAAATCCTGAAACAAATTTTGCTGCTTTTTCCTTAAAAATCGCAAATAACACACCTATAATCAGAAATGGTATTACCAAAATTATACACGACCAAAATCCTATATTCATAATACATACCTCCGCTTCAAACTCCGATTTATCAATTAAGCTTTACAACGCAAGATCTCTGTGACATTTTGCCACGCATTCTTACTCTTTTGTTCTGTACAACCTTTATAAGCCCCTAAATAGGGTGTAAAACCAAGTCTTGAATATAGCTTGATAGCTCCATAACTTTGCGATTGAGTTGCCAAGTACAATGGATACTTACTTGGAATTGTATCGTACATCATACAAAGTTTTGTAAGCATGGCCTGCGCAATCTT
>CAJJTI010000216.1 GCA_905194705.1 uncultured Solobacterium sp.
TGTATTGATGATATTACAGTTCAAAGTGATATTGAAAATGGTGTAATTAAAGATATTCGTTTTAATGGTGTTGCCTGCACTATTAGTACAGCAAGTACAAGTGTAATGACAGAACTATTAAAAGGAAAAACAGTTGAAGAAGCTAAAAAAATTATTGAAAATTACTTTGCCATGGTTGATGGTAAAGAATATGATCCAGAACTTCTTGATGAAGCCGTAATTATGAAGGGTGTATATAAACAACCCAATCGTATTAAATGTGCAACAACAGGATGGCATGCTATGGAACAGATGATTGAAGAAAGCGAGGAAAAATAATGGCAGAAACAAATAACGACGCTATATACTCGCAAGATAACTATAAATATGGATTTAAAGACAAAGATGTTTCTATTTTAGATACAGGAAAAGGTTTAACTGAAGAAATTGTTAGAAAGATTTCTGCATATAAAAATGAGCCACAGTGGATGACAGATTTCCGTGTAAAGGCATTTCATGAATTTGAAAAAATGCCAATGCAAGAATGGGGACCAGATTTAAGTGATATAGATTTTCAAGACTTTACTTATTATAAAAAAGTAACGCGGGAAGCTGAAAAAGACTGGGAAGATGTACCAGAAGAAGTAAAAAATACTTTTGAAAAATTAGGTATCCCTGAAGCTGAAAGAAAATATTTAGCAGGGGTTACCACACAATATGAATCTGAAGCTGTTTATCACAACATGCTTGATGAAGTACAAAGTAAAGGTGTTATTTTCTTAGATATCGACAGTGCATTAAAAGAATATCCAGATTTATTCAAGAAATATTTTGCGACAATTGTACCAATTACTGATAACAAATTAGGCGCTTTAAATAGTGCTGTATGGTCAGGTGGCAGCTTTATCTACGTACCAAAAGGTGTAAAGCTTGAAAAACCATTACAGTCTTATTTCCGTATCAATTCAGAATCAATGGGTCAATTTGAAAGATCAATTATTATCGTTGATGATGATGCAGAATGTTCTTATGTAGAAGGCTGTACTGCTCCCCAATATTCAAAAGACAGTATGCACGCAGCTGTAGTAGAAGTTTTTGTTGGTAAGAATGCAAAATGTAGATACAGCAGTGTACAAAACTGGTCTGGAAATATATTAAACCTTGTTACAAAGAGAGCGAAAGTTGAAGAACATGGCACAATGGAATGGATTGATGGAAATATTGGTTCTCGTATTTCTATGAAATATCCTGCTTGTATCTTAGCTGGTGAATATGCTAAGGGTTTATGTATTTCTATTGCTGTAGGTTCAAAAAATCAATATCAGGATACAGGTGCGAAAATGATTCATTTAGCACCTCATACAAGCAGTTCTATCGTTTCTAAATCAATTTCCAGAAATGGTGGTATTACTAACTTTAGAGACTGGATTCGCTTTACGCCAAAAGCTGATTATTCTAAAGCTAAAATTGAATGTGATACACTAATTTTAGATGACAAGTCAAGAAGTGATACAATTCCACTAAATATCAATGAAAATGATACATCTACTATTGAGCATGAAGCTAAAGTATCAAAGATTAGTGAAGATGAATTATTTTATTTGATGAGTAGAGGTTTAAGTGAAGCACAAGCTACAGAAATGATTATTATGGGCTTCTTAGAACCATTCACTAGAGAATTACCAATGGAATATGCAGTTGAATTAAATCAATTACTAAAAATTGATATGAGCGGTTCAATTGGATAATTATATATAAACAATTAATGATGAGTACATATGGTGCAAAATTAGCTATATGTACTTTTTTGTTTTTTTTCTAACTTTTTTTGAGGATTTATGACCTTTTTAGCGAATAAGAGTAGTATAGGAGGTC
>CAJJTI010000217.1 GCA_905194705.1 uncultured Solobacterium sp.
AAACGCTATCTAGGATGCCTTACAATATGGAAAACAAGTGTCAGATATAGCGGCAGGGCACCGACGGAGCCAAAAAGATTATTCAGGAAAAAAGATTGTTTATTTTATTGCTTTTTCGGAAAATATGACAGATTATAAAGAATATAAGAAAGCAGGATTTTCTATCGCTCCAGCCTTCTATCATTATGCAGATGTAGTATTACCAGGATATGATAAAGGTATAGGAATAAAACTATATATGGAAACATATGGTATTCATCATTATTATGCATTTGGTGATTCTACCAATGATTTAGCAATGATTAAAAATGCAGATATTGGTGTTGTAATGCAAAATGGTGATCCAGAAATGTTTAAGTATGCTGACATCATTGCACCAAGCGTTGATGAAGATGGGGTTGTAAAAGTATTACAGGAATTACGCTCAAAGTGGTAAAAAAAGATAATCATCTTTTTGGGGGTAAATAAATGAAAATAACAAATTTGCGTATTTATGTATTAGATGTACCATTAATTACACCATTTAAAACAGCATTACGTACGGTTGAAGCTGTGTCTGATGTAATTGTTAAACTGGAAACAGATAGCGAAGAAATTGGCTTTGGCGAAGCTCCGCCAACAAAGGCGATTACTGGTGAAACTAAAGAAAGTATCATCGCAACATTAGATGGTCCTATTCGTCATGCAATTGTCGGAAAAGAAGTCGATGATCTTGAAGAATTATGTAAAGCTTTGGATAACTGTATTGAACACAATACAAGTGCTAAGGCAGCAGCTGATATAGCAATATATGATCTTTATGGAAAGTTACATAAACAGAGCGTTGCAAAACTATTTGGAGCAGCGAGAAATGAAATAGTTACCGATATTACCATCAGTGTAAATGAACCGGAAGAAATGGCGAGTGATGCGAAAAAGGCTATTGCGAGAGGCTTTAAGACATTGAAGGTAAAGGTTGGCAGTGACCCTACAAAAGATGTAGACCGTTTAATTGCGATTAGAGAAGCTATTGGTAGTGACTATACAATTCGTATTGATGCAAACCAGGGCTGGAAACCATTAGAAGCGATAGAAATACTAACGGATATGCAAAATCATGGTATTGATCTAGAACTTGTTGAGCAACCTGTTGTTGCAAAAGACTTAGATGGTTT
The DNA here is from genome assembly GCA_905194705.1 of uncultured Solobacterium sp. Lineage (GTDB taxonomy): Bacteria > Bacillota_I > Bacilli_A > Erysipelotrichales > Erysipelotrichaceae > Bulleidia. The sequence continues at coordinate 1,155 of CAJJTI010000217.1, forward strand.
GAAGTATGTCACAATGCGTTCGCCAGTGCCAGTTGTAGCAGATGAATCAGTATTTTCACCAATGGACGCATATCATATTTTCAAAAATGATATTGCTAATATGTGCAACATTAAACTCATGAAATGTGGCGGCTTACATAATGCGTTGAAGATTGCAGAATATGCAGAAGAATTTCATAAAGAATGTATGCTTGGCTGTATGTTAGAGGCAAAAGTCAGTGTAAATGCAGCAGTACAACTTGCATGTGCAAAAAATGTAATTACAAAAATTGATTTGGATGGTCCGTTACTATGTAGTGAAGATCCTGTTATTGGCGGTTGTATATTAGATGCTCCAAGAATAAGTTTAAATGACGCACCAGGACTAGGCGTGACTGGTATTGAAGGCTTAAAATTAGTGAAATAAATTGCGATATTAATTTATCGCATTTTATTTTATTATAAGAATTTCAATGCGTTTGATAAAATATACCCAATTTGTTA
>CAJJTI010000218.1 GCA_905194705.1 uncultured Solobacterium sp.
TTTGGAAATCCCTGCGTATTAAAGCATTCTCTCGGTGTCATTTTTCGTAATCCATATTTGGTTTTCACAATACATACATTATGACCACCTTCCCCTTGATTAGCAGTGAGCGTAGGGACTACTCCACTTTTATTCTGTCGTACATATTTTCTTCTCCACTGATAAATAGCTGGGTGATTTATGTCTTCATCCTTTGTCGCTTCAACCAACAATTTATAAATATCCCCTTTATATTTTCCTTCTGTATAATAATATTTGTCATCTACTTTTCCGTCAAAGTCAATAATATCTTTAACAGTTGTTGTTAATGGAATTGACAGCGGCCAATGAAATTTATTAAGATCTTCTTCATCTTTAAAGGCAACAATATAAATACGTTCCCTGTTCTGAGCCATATTTCCATAATTCATCGCATTCAACACTTGATAGGTATAATGATATCCCAATAAATCCAGCTGTTCACATATTACCCTAAACGTGTTTCCATTATCATGTCCAACTAAGTTTTTAACATTTTCAAATAATGCAACTCTTGGTTTGTTTGCTTCGACCATACGCATAAGCTCAAAGAAAAGTTCTCCTCTTCCCTTCTTATCCTCAAATCCTTGTCTATATCCTGCAATGGAAAATGCCTGACAAGGAAAACCACCAATAATAACATCTGTTTTGGGAACGTCTTCAACAGGAACTAAGTGAATATCTCTTTGATCGACTTTAACAGTCGGATAATTCATTTCAAATGTTTCACTGGCATATGAATCAAACTCATTTGCATATACGGTCTTAAATTCTCCTGTTTCTTCAAATCCTAAATCTATTCCACCTACACCTGCAAAAAATGAAGCTACACTAAACATTATCTTTCTCCTTGCTCTTTCGTAATGTGTACATATTATCATATATTGCGGCGCGCCGCAATATTCTATTTTGAAAAGGCAGAGATAAAACACTCTGCCTTTCATATTATTTACCGATTAATCTTTGGTAGTATTCTGATAGTCTGTCATAAGCCTTACATCTTCGAATATCAAAAATAATGTCTGGCTCTAAATTGTTTGCATCCACAAATAATGTTTTAAGACTTACATGTGGTCGTCTTCCCTGATTTTTTTGTTCTTGTATTGTCTGAGTTTTATTTGCTGGATATTTTCCAAATTCTTCCGAATTTATATTCAAGTCATAAATGTATAGCAAATTATCATCTAGCTTAAATCTCAGAAACACCAAATCATCAAATACACATTTTGGTCCAAATGAAGACAAATCTCCTTCAAATCGGGAAGTTGCTTTAAATTCAATTTTTCTTCCTGTATTTGGATCAGTAGCGTCGCCTACTTCATCACCGCGATTCCACAAATATCCCATACAATAACAACCCATTGGTTCGCTTATTGCATCAGGCATGTTTATACCTCTATGACTGTTATTAGAAATATATGTGTTCAAATCTTTCCATTTAAAATAGGCATTGCAAGTTTCATCAATTCTGGCATCATCTATTGTGATATAGCCAAATTCATTATATATTGCCATATTACCTGTGTTAGAGTGTTCTATCTCTGCACATAAGAATTATAGCATATATAAATCATTTTTTCCTTAATTACTTGATTACGATAATGA